>CANQKK010000018.1 GCA_947624475.1 uncultured Bacilli bacterium | reverse complement strand
TAAGTAAATCAATATCTTCATTTAATATCATTTTATCATTTATTTTATATAACATCAATTTATTAAGTTCATTAGTAATATTATCAATATTAGTACCAACTTTACCTAAAAAGTACATAATAGTACTACTACTCATTTTATAATTATCTTTTAACAAACACTCTTCTACATATTCACGTAAATATCTATCATCAGCAGATACATTTCGTATCTGCCCCTTAGCACTTATCAATTTAACTAAGGTTTTTGCCGCATGTACTAAAAACGGCTCAAAGTATTTTTCTAGTTCTTGGACTTCAACTGTCTTTTTTTCAGAAAAATAACTAGTTCCATCAATAACTATCATCTTAATAGGTGAAAACATACTAATTGTAAGTGCCTCATTAATAATATCTTCCGTATCACTTATATCATAGTATGTAACATCATTATCCCCTATTGATAACTTTTCTTTAATTAATTTTATTTCTCTATTTAAAACTGCCTTATCACTACTATATAACAAATAAAAATTCATAAACTATTTACTTTCTTTTACCAAAGTACAAGTATAATTTTGTTTTTTATAGTAGTCGATAAGTTCTTTCTCTTCTTTAGGCATAAAATAATCCACTTTTGTATCTACTTTTGTAAATACCTTATATGTATAATTTTCATCATCAAATTGATAACTATCCCCTTTATACTGTGAAAAATAGCCCTCATCTCTAAATTCTGCATAATAACTATGATCGTTAAATATATAATTAGTAGCAATTTTAATACTGACTATCTCTTTCTTATTATTAAATTCCAAATTAACATTATCCACAACTTGAGCAGGTAATTTATCATGATTATAACCATAAGTACATATATATTTCTCATTTTCACCTACTATCACTTCTGGATTAATAAACAAGAAAACAGTAACAGAAATAATAAGGAAGAACATAACAAATACAGGAATTGAAAAAGTCTTTTTTCTTTTTGGTATATCACTCTTAGTTCGTACCTCAGGCTTTGGAATCGTCTTATCATATAATTTCTGAATATCGACATCGATATTTATCTCATGTTGATCTATTATTTCAGCTGAACTATATTTATCTAATGAAACAACTTCAAATTTATCATCTACCGTATCATCGATAATAGAATTAACAAATTCCTTGACATCATCAAAAGAATCATCTTTAGAAGTCATAATTACCAATCCATCACTCTTAGTAAATAAAGATCCACAATATAATTTCTTATTATCATAACTATATACAATATATCTATTGCCACTTCTACGACTTTTAAAAGCACCAAAAACATTAATATATACCGTATCCTGACCATAAACAAATTTATAATCACTAACCTTCAAAATTTTCCCTATCATAAGTTATTCCTCCATTAATATAATATACATTAAATACTTTTTAAAGTAAAGAGAAATATCAATACAGATTATTTAAGTTTTACCTGGTTAGCCTCTATTTCAAATCCACCTACAAAGGTACTTTCCTTATCATAATCCTGATTTTGATAATTTTCCTGAAGCCATATCAAGACAGTATAACTTTTTGTTTCTCCACTCTTTAAATAATCTCCGCTTTTCATCAATATTTTTCCACTTTTTGGAAAAGAACCAGTCGCTATCTTTACATTTTCTGAGTCATACAAAGAAAATCTCAAATCACCATTAGCAAAACTATTACTTGTAATATTTATATATAAATCTAAAGTCTGATCTAAAGTTCCATCACTTGTAACAGAAAAACTCTTTTTATAAGTAAAATCTGAAGAATTTAAACTAGGTTCTTCCATTGGAACTAAAGGAGAAGCATTAATTTTTTTTCCATCGATATAATTAATCGACAAAGTACCTGTCTTTACTATAGTACTATCTTTTTTATCACTAGCCATAAGCGAATAAAAGGTAAAAGTTACTCCCACTATCATTGTAATAAGTGTAAGAATAAGTACAACAAAATAAAATGTATCTCTCCCACTTCGACTTCCGCTACCACTCATATTATCACCTACTATAATAATAACAAAAAAGCCAAAAAAAAGCAATATCAAATTGCTCAATTTTTCACTTGCTAGAAGCACCTACGACGTCTACCTTAACTGTTCCTTTAAAAACAGCCCCCTGTTCATCATTATTAGATGCACCTTTTTCTTCTAACCAAAATACTAAACGATATTTTTTAGATTTCCCATTTCCATCGACAGTTTGTACTAAATTTCCACTATCGTCAAATAATCCAAATTTTGTATAGCGTGCACTTCCCTCATATAAAGGACTATCATTCTTATTATTATCAGTTATATCGTACACCGCATATTTAAGATTAGTAAAACCCGTCTCTTTTTCATCATCTGGTTGCGTCTTAAGAGCGGTTGGTTCAACACTTGCTTTAATCTGCATGCTAGCACTACCATTATTTGTCAAAGTAAACTCATAAACACCACAAACTGTACGTTTATTGTCATCTTTACATAACTGATACTTCCCGTCACTACCACTTTCACCCGCTAACGCTCTTCTAATCGATTCAACCATTACTTCCTTTGATGAAGGAATTAAATCACTAATAGCAATAGAATCACCATCGTCATAGACAATTTGAACTGATGCTGCATTTACTTTAATTGCATCATCATCACTTTTAGCCCTAACCGAAAAGTAAGCAACTGATGCACCTATTATTGCAACTATTAATGTAAGAACACCAATAATTCCTAAAAAGATTCCTCTCTTATCCTCGTTATCTCTATTATCATCAATTTTTTTATCTTTCACATTTTTCATACACAACATCTCCTATCTATCATCTTAAGTTAATGATAACAAAAAAGAAATTAAAAAGCAATAACTTTTCTCAAAAAAGAAATAGTTTTTTACGCTATTTCAAAAATTCTTCAAAATCATCTTTATTCATAAAACCAACGTTTCTTTTTACCTCTTCTTTATCATCAAATAAGATGATAGTAGGAATAGTCATAATACCATACTCCCTAGCAATTCCCGGATAAGTATCGACATTTATCTTTATAAAATCATAACTTTTTTCTTTCGCTACTTCTTCAAATACCGGTGCAAACATTTTACATGGTCCACACCAATCAGCATAAAAATCCACTACTGCTTTTTTACTAATTAGAGAGTCAAAATCCTTCTCATAATGAATTAAACTCATAATATTCTCCTTTCATCTATTCCACTATTGATTTATCATTTATATGAACTTTATTACTTTCAACTAACTTTCTAGCGGACTCCTTAGTTATAACTTCTTTATCTAGTAATAACTTTAATACTTCAGTATTTACTTCCTCGTTAGTCTTCTTCTTTCGGTTAGAAACTATATCATAAACTTCTCCATAAGTACCAGTCATTTCCTCCGATATCGAAGTAAGAACTGGCGTACGATTAAGCATAAAATCCGCCATCTTAGATTCTCTTAAATACGGAAACTTAAATAGAGGCAAACTAACTACTACTAATACAATAAAAATATATACATACATTTCAATAATTCCCACGACAATTCCCAGTATTTTAGATGGAAGACTAAGTATTATTGTCGCTTTAAGTAATTTCTCCACAAGACCAGTTAGCATAACAATTACTTTTAAAACAAACAAAAGAGCAACAAAGACAATAACAAAAGCAATTACTTCATAAATCAAAACATTAATAACATCTAGACCCTTTATAAATCCTCCTAAATCAAAAAATGGTAAATTCTCATACATTAAAACCGATAAATAATTTTTAAGATAGAAAGCCACGACAACTATTATAAACATTCCCAAAAAATCCGCTGTTTTCTTTATTGCCCCAGTTTTAAATCCCAAAACGGCTCCGAAAGCCAAAAGTATAACTATTCCAATATCTACTACATTCATTACTTAAGCCTCCTTTATTTACCTAATATCATTCTGATATATCGTAAATATGAACATATCATCGTCATCATAAAAATCTTTAAAGTTTACTTCAAATTTTCTCCACTCTTTACTAACTTCAAATATTACATAACCCTCTCCAGACTCTCTTGGTTTAAGAGATAAATCTAAACTCTTAACACCTTCTATATCATATTCATATAAATCATCGGTAAGTACAAATTCAGAGTCAGCATACCCCGAAGCAAAAGAAGGTGAAATATGTTTGACCTCATCATCAGAAATATTTTTAATTTTAAAGAAAACAACTAAAAATACATTGCCAGCACTAGGTTCATATAAAGTATCTCCATCACCTAGAGACTCATAAATACTAGCGTCCATCAAAGTAACATTAAAATCATCTCCTCGTAAAGAATCCCCAATATCACCAGTCAAAACACCACTATCAAAATCAAAATTATCTCTAACCTCTTCTTTTGCTCTATCAACTACATCTCTCATTTCACCAAAAGTTATAACAGCAACCAAAACAACCGAACTAACAAGAACCGCTCCAACTACTATTAAAACAATTGCCCAAATAGGAAGACCTTTTTTCTTACCTCCAGTATTATTATTAACTTTTACATTATTTTTATTTAATGATGCTCCGCAGTTTAGACACACATCAGCATTCTCATCTATTTCTTTTCCACAATTACTACAAAACTTTGCCATTTAACTAACCACCTTTCTATAACAATTATATAATAAACATTCAAAAAAAGAAAGTTTTTTATAATATTTTTTACAAATATCAAAAAAGAAAAGATTTAAAATATTCTCTTCTTTATTTTTTAATTCTCTCTATCACTTCATCGACACTTATTCCCATCTTAACAAGATCATTTATCTTTTCTCTAATTATTTCGATCTCCTTATCTACTTTCATTTTAGTAGTTTTCAAAATATCATCAGATATAAAAGTTCCCTTTGTACTAACCGTTCTAATAACCGATTTACTCTCCAATATATCATAAGCTTTTTTTACTGTATTCGGATTAACTCCCAAACTAGATGCCATATCTCTAATCGAAGGAATCTGCTCTTTTTCTTTTAATATCCCAAATGCTACATATTTCTCGATATTATTTACAATTTGCTGATATATTGGTATTCTACTTTGATAATCTAAATTAATAAGTGGATAACTCATAATTACATCACCTGATCCGTATCGGCCGAATAAGCCCTATAATTTTGATAAAACGTCTCATCTTCATAATCAAACTTCTTAAGAATTTCTTTAAGCTCATCTACCCTATTAGTTACAAATACAGCAGTTTTATAATGTGATAAATCACTAGTATAATTTAGACTAATATAAGCAAAAGGCTCACTCACATTAACTTTCTCTTTAATATTCTTCTTAATAAAATCATATATTTCCCCAGCATATTTATACTGATAGTAGATATCATTAGACCCCGTATTAACATAGAATAAATCTATCCTAAAATTATCCTCTGTAAGTGCTTTTTCCATAAGTTCATTATGATAATTAACAAATTTTTCCATAAGTTCCTTATCATTTTGTACATTAAACAAAGTATGTTTCACAGAAAAATCATCATAAAGACAAAGTTCAACATCAAAGATACTACTATCTGTATCAAGTTTACCCATATTAAATTCACCACTTTTAGGATACCTACTTACAATCTCTTTATATAGAGGACTACTACTAGTAATATAAAGATTATTCCCTAATTTTATAGCAAATACCCCATCGGTACTATTAATTTTAGAAGTCTTAACATAAGTACTATCACTTTTTAGAAGATTCATAAACTTATCATATTGCTGTTTTGTAAACATGACCGTAAACTTATAATTTCTATTTTTAACTTTAACCTCCATATCGATACCATTTATATACTCACTATTATTACCTGTCTCCATTCCAATCGACATAACATAATTAATAATATCTTTATTATAAGTACTTCCCTCCATCATATCTTCTAAGATAGTAAGTTTATTAATATCCTTAACATCTAATATAACTGCTTCATTTTTAGACACATCAGAAATTTCTCCGATAAACACGACAATTATTCCCATAATTATAAGTGAAGCAAGAGACTTAAAAACATTTACTATTTTCTTTCTCGTAACGAGGTCATAGATAATAATATACGCAAAGACAAGTACAAATAAAAGTAGATAAGTAATAAAATAATTATCGATATGCTTGATAATAACATAACAGATACATAAAATAGGAAATAACGTCAAACTTCTCACAAATATATGTACTCTCTCACTCTTAAACGAAGTTCCAACAATCTCAAACTTCTTCCTATCAAATAAAATTATTCCCATTATTACATATAAGATACTTATAAATACCATTTTGAGAAGTACCGAAGAAGTATCATAAGTATAATTATCTATTCCAGCAAAATCACTTACTATTAGATAGTAAGGAATCGTATAATCAGTATCCATAGCATCGATATACGAATTATACATATAAATATTATTTTCTAAATTTTTCTCACATCGTTTATCATCATTACATTCATAAATCCTAGGTTTACACTCCTCACTTTCACACTTCGTATAAATCGTAGGAGTATTCCCCCTAAAAGAATCAAAGAAAATAAAAGTATGAACAAAAGGTACTAAAAAGAGAACAAGTAAAGTAACAACTACTGTCGTAATCTTATTAGCAGAAAGTGATACAGCAATATTAGTACCCATAAAGACAAAAATATAACTTATTGTCCAAATTAAAAAAGTATCAAATAACATTCTATAATTCATAAAAACATTAGTAATAAATATACTAGATATTAAAATCAAAACAAGATTCAAAAGATTCATAATAACAATTATTAAAATTCCACCCAAAGTGTTAGATAAAAATATTTGCTTTTTTGTAACCGGAAACGACATAACAAAATCCGAAGATTTCCTCTTATAGACAAAACCAAACAAAGTAATAGAAATTATAAGCGGAATAACATACATACCCAAAGACGATAACATCGACACTTCAAACATCGATGGTACAAAAGATTCTCCATTATCTGTCTTCATCAAATAACATATAACATTAATAACAGGAACCAAAAAGATACATAGCAGAATAATAGCTTTCGATTTTTTAATATTCTCTTTAAGATATTTAAAATTAAATAAACTTGTTAAACTCATATCCTAAAGCCTCCATTTCATAAATAAATACTTCTTCTAAAGTAAGATTCAAAAAATCCAAAATAACCGGTTTCATTTTCTCTAATTTTTTCTTACTCTTACCCTCTTCATCTTTAATAATTAAAGTAGCAACACTACCCTGTTTTTTAAAACTAATTAAATCAAAGTCCTTGAAGTTATCTCTATCAAATTCTCCCTTAAGAGAAATTTGTACCTTAAACATATTAGTCTTAATCGTATCTATTTCACTTTCAAAAAGAATTCCCCCCTGATATAACAGACCCAAATTATCACATATATCCTCTAGTTCTCTAAGATTATGACTGGTCATGACAATTGTAGTTCTCTTCTTATTCATCTGCTTAATCAATATTTTTTTCATCGTATTTCTAATTACCGGATCAAGACCATCGAAAGTCTCATCAAAAAACATATAATCACAGTTTGTAGCTATTGCACATATGAGCGCGCACTGCCTTTTCATACCCTTTGAAAAAGTACTAATCTTCTTCTTAGTATCAAGATTAAATACCTTTGTAAGTTCCATAAAGTAATTCATATCGAAGCCATCATACAAAGATTGATAATATTTTCCCATATCCAAAAGAGTATATCCCGGATAGAAAAACAAATCATCCGGTATAAAGACCATCTTCTGTTTCAACTTTATATTATTAGATACAATTTCATCATCCACTGTAATATTTCCACTATCGTGCTCAAATATTCCCATAATAATCCTAAGAAGTGTACTCTTACCCGCTCCATTTGCTCCAACTAAACCATAAATAGAATTATCGCGAATATTAAAAGTAAGATTATTAAGAACATTCTCTTTATCAAACTTTTTTGATAACTTATCAATTTTTATCATTCTTTTTTCTCCTCCTTTTATATTATATTATTGTACTATTTGTACTAGTACAATTAAATCATACTATACCTTTTTCTATTTGTCAACATCTTTTTATATTGACAATTTTTTTATATATACATTAAATCACTATTTTACTATAATAATTACCTATAAGGGAGAAAGATTATGGAAAAAAATATTCAAAAATTATTAGATGAAATCGAACAAATGAAAAACACAAGGTCTTTGCTATTAGCAAAACAAAAAAAGCACTACGAGCATTACAAAAATACAACAGCAAAGATAGAAATATTAGAAAGCAAATTAGAACAAGCAAAAAGTCTTACTATTCCTGTAAGATTAGGTTATTTATTAGAAGAACTTGCAAAACTTACGGGAAGTAATCTTGATGAAATAAATGTCAAATTATTTTTTGATTCATGGCACATTAACGAAATTTTCATTGAAACTAGAAAAAAAATAATGGAAATAACTGGAAACGGTGTTTGCTTCAAGATATCTGATAATTATGGAAAGTTCACATATGAGGGAGTAACAAAGCCACATACTAAAGAAGAAATATTGGAATTATTCGGTCATACCAGCGGTCAGATCAAAAAATTATGGGGTTTTTATCTAATTCCCATCGACATAGATGTTGAAGATATTACTTTAAAGTTATCACCTTCAATTTTACAAAAAAATAGAGATGTAGCTTGGTATCCTGAAGATACTTTTAGAGAAGCAGTGATAAATTATTCCGAAAAAAAACAAGGTATATCTAAAGTTAGAAGACCAGACAATAAAGGTTAAAATATAAAAATGCCATCTCAGGCATTTTTTTGTTGCTTATTTTCACTTTTAACACTCAAAACACTATAATTAGTAAAGTCTATATCTCTGATCATTTTCTTATAATCATCATAATTTAAACTATTTAAAAATTCCATCGTATCGTCATAAGGATAATTAAAATCTATATAGTTCTGCATAATTGCCGATACGTAACTACTCAAGTTATCTTTTCTAACTATTACTCTTAAAATTATTGCTTTTTTACATAGTTCAAAATCTTCTTTTTCCTCATCACCAAATTCACTAATAACTTTAAAGACATTATCAAAAACTATTGACACACTTAATTCCTTGTATTCACTATATAAAAAAGTAAATTAAAAATTGTATCTTAATTTATTTTTTTATATGAATTGCAAATACCTGATAATCACCATAATATAACATATTACTCATATTCATCTCTTGTATAATATTCTAAAAGTACAGCTAGATTTTCTTTAAACATTTGCAAATAAACGTAGACGGCTTCAGCGAAATCATCTTGTGTATAATTTTCTTTGTTGACATCGACAATTTCTCTATTAACTATCGTAGATAAATTTAATTGATTGTCCGAAGATATTTTTTGAATTACTGCAATCATTTCTTTTAGTTCATCAGTAATCTTCTTTTGTTTTTCTTCTAATGTGTTCTCTTTGTAAATTTCAATAAAATCATTGAAATAATTTGCTTTTTCCTCGTCTGATAAAATGTTATTTTCTTGATTCATACGCTATCTTTTTCCTTTTGCTAATCTTTCTTCTTCTTTATCGAGCATCTTTTCGGTAGTCGGATATAGTTTTTCCATTTGTTCTACGATTATTCTTTGCTCTTCAACATCATTTGTATTACTAAAATCTTTCCATAATTTATTAAATTTTTTATGCTTCCCTGTAATTCGATCCTTAACGCCTCGCCATAATGAACTTTGAGCCCAGTAATTAGCGCGTGCACGTCTATCGCTTAATGTTTTAGGATTTCTTAAACTGAAACCTAACGAATTACTTTGTGCCTCTTTTTGGGCAACGGCAGCAGCGGCAGCTTGTTTTTCCTGATTATATTTATCTTCTTCCATTTTTTGCAATACTGACCTTCTTCGCTGTTCTTCTGCAAGTCTAGCATCAATTCGTTCGTTTTCTTTCTGTCGTTTTTCTCGATTTATTCGACAAGCGGCTTCATAAGCTTCTCGTTCTGCTGTTTCTTTTTTCTTTCGATAATATTCTTGTCTTTCCTGAGGGGTTAAGCTTCTTAGATATTCTTCTTCTCTTGCAAATGCCTCTTTATTCTTTCTATCATATTCTTCTTGCCATTTTTTTATTTCTTTTTGATTTTGATCTCTTTGATAATCTTCATTAGAAATATAATAGTCTCGATCTTCACGGACATAAGAGCGATCTTTTGCATAGTATCCCATATTTTTCCTCCTGTGTATATTTATTTTCTTATAAATATATTATAAATCTTTTTTTTTTATAGTACAAGTCTTTTTTAGTCTGAATTTAGGTATTTTACAATTATTTTGGTAACTATTCAGACTTAAACACTTAAAAAGAAGAGTGATTCATATTGAATTGCTCTTTTAATTAATTTGAAAATAATTCTTCTCCATTAAAAATTCTTTTTATTGCATGGT
>CANQKK010000017.1 GCA_947624475.1 uncultured Bacilli bacterium | reverse complement strand
TCAGGTGTTGCCTTGGGATAAGTTCTTCCCCAGTCTACTTGAAAGTCTGTTTCAAACTTAGTTTTATATGGAAACATTCTTCTACGTAAAACAATTATTTCAAATTGACTTAATCTTTGAAGATCACTTACTGTTACTAAAGGAGTTGATGCTGTTTTTTCTTTTTCCTTGGATTTTACTTCTCCACACATTTTACTTATTTCTTCAAGTGCTGCTATTTCACTACTTATTAGATAGAGAAGATTACAGTTACCACGAATAGTATCTCCGTCTTCTTTTCCGTAAACTTTGGTAAGTTGTGCAAAGTTTTGGATAATAAAGGTAAATCTTATTAATCTACTACGAGCTGCTGTTACCATCGTTGTTACATCTTTTAATGGTGGCATATTAGCAAACTCGTCAAGGATAAAGTTAGTTCTAAATGGCAACTTGCCTCCGCACTCTTGTGCAACATCTATTAATGTCTCATAACACTGTTTAATAAATATGGTAGCAAGTGGATGAAGAGTTTTTTTCTCATCTTGGACAATTAAGAATACTGCCGTCTTCTTTCTTCCAATTTCACGCATATCAAAGTCACTGTAGGAAAGCATCTCCGATAAATTTTCACGGGAAGAGAATAATTTTATTTTCTGTTTAAAAGTAGCAATTATTCCTTGTTTAGTTTCATCAGCAGTAAAAACTGTACCAGAGGCATTTATGTAAGCTGGTTTAGATGGATCTTTTCCATTAAAATACTCTTTAATATAATTATTATTAGGTCCACCGAAACGCTCTTCGCCCAAACTACTCATTAAATTAATACTATTTAGATTTATTTGTTCTTCTGTTCCATCCTCAAATAATCCTAGAGATAATCCTGTAAAATAATCGGCCGCTGTCTTTTCCCAAAATGGATCACCAGTAGATTTTTCTTCATATAGAATATTTAATGCTAAGTCGTCTAAAAGTTCAATTGCCTTATCTTGAGAACCTTCTTTATACAATTGATATGGTAGCGACATAGGGTTCCACGCATTTCCTTTACTTGGTTCTCTAAAATCTAAAGTAATTATGTTATAACCACTGGCCTTTAATAGTTCTGCTGTCTCTTCATATAGTTCTCCTTTAGGGTCAGTTAGAATCATTGATTCGTCATGTTTAGCAAGTAATTTAATCATCGGCATTGCAACTATTACGGTTTTACCGGAACCAGTCGCACCCATGACTAGGTAATGGTCTTCGCCATTGTCAACCCACATCTTACCTTTCTTACTATGAAGAGCAATTCCAGCAGCGGGTATTTTATCGGCCTTTATATCGACAATATCCAATCCTTTTTTGAATTCATTATCACTTGCCCACCTTGAATAACCTTTTTCTTTTTTTGCTCCAATTGACAAGCCAAAACCTTTTTCATGATCAAAAATATAAGACTTTACAGTTATAAACAAGCCTACGAGAGCAGCTAAAAAAAGTAGTAATGTCACACCTATATATTTAGGAGTAAATGCTCTAAAAGGTAATATTCCATAAAATTTTCCTTCACTAGCTAAACTAGAGGCATTAAGAACTCCAATAGCACAAAGATATAATAAAAATACACAAAAAGCAATAAATATTATTAGATCTTTTTTTTCTACTTTTATTTTCATATATTTTTCCTCCGAATAACTAAGAATATTATAGCATTAATAAGTTAAATTGTAAATATTATTTTGGAACTATATTTTTTATATCTGTAGTAGAAAAGTCAGTTTGAACTGACTTAAATTTAAATTAATAAATAATATAATAATATTAATATTTTTATATTTTATTTTTTCTTTTCCCTCTCATATGTACAAGTAGAGCAATAAATCCAGCAATAGCAAATGCTGATCCGATAAAGATAACGATACTTGTATTAAAAATTATCTTTTTTCTTTTACTAGAAGTTTCTTTATTTTCTAAAACAATATTTATTAATTTATCGTTGGCATTTGAAGGAGTAATATTCCAAATATAATTATTTCCAGAAACATAGTCGGCATTAGATGAAATTACATTATAGTCCTTAACGGTTAAATTTACAGTTACTTCTTCTAATTCTTCATACTTTTGGAAACAGGTAAATTCCCTGCTGGTTGCTATTTCTATAGTTTTATTATCTTGTGTTATTTTATGTGAATCATAACAATTAGAAAATGATACAGAATTGTTATAATCTAGAATTTTGTATTCTCTTTTGTATGATTTACCAATAATGTTATTTTCTTCAATTGTTTTGGTATCATACATACCAAGACTATTGGTTGGACCAGTATATTTACTTACAATATTTACGATATCTTCATCAATTGTTTCTTTAGATGAATTACTAATAAATACTTTGTTATCTTCGAGTACTGTGGAACTATCAATTGTTAAATCATATTCAAAAGTACAACCACTCAAACAAAAAATTCCAAATATTAATAGTATTGATAATTTTTTTTTCATTATTCCTCCCTACTCTATTATATATATGTAACCAAGGAAATTATAACCCTTCCAAATATGCGAAATTGTTCCCGTTTTTGTTCCTATATATGAAGCATGCGATACATATCTGTATCCTCCAGGATTATTTGGTCCTTTTAAAGCAGAGATATTACCTTCAGAATAATCGATTGTCCCATCATCATTTACTGCTTCAACTACTGCTACATGTCCCCACTGGGAACTACCCCAAACAATAATGGCTCCAACTTTTGGTTCAGTAACATTAGTACTGTACGAAAATGGGTCAGGTCTATTTGAATTGGCTGATAACCATTCTTTTGCATCCGGTGCTGATAACCAGTTGAGAGTAGAACCAGCTTCATCTAATATTTCGTTTGCTCTTCCGTAAGCATACCATGTACATTCTCCAAAAAATCCACTAGCGTAAGACAGATTATTTACAGAATACCAGTAAAAAGCATCATGCTTATCTGTACTAAGAGGTATTTTATTTCTGGTAGTAAAGTTATCTGATGAAGCAGATACTCCCTTGTAATATCCTTCATATCCGTATAAACTACCTATTTCAACTCCGTCAGAATAAAAATATTTTAATATTTCCTCGTAATTCATTCCACTATCAGCAAGAACATATGAAGCAACTTGACTCATACCCCGTCCATGACCACCTGCTATCTGATTATAATGAGCACTATTTGCTGCTACTTTATGTTTTTCACTGTTTGGTAATTTAGTATATGTTACACTACAGTTATTACTATTATCACAGCTATAATCTCCACCTTTGTAAAAAGAATCATACTGTGAGTTAAATACTTTAGAGTCATATAGTAAAACTAAACCTTTTGTATCTTCAGCGGCTTGCCTTGCTTTATCGTCTATTCTATTTGGATCATAATTTTGAAAACGACTACTATTCTCTACAGAACTTTGGCAAAAATTACTATTATATATAACAAATGTTCGAGCTGCTATGGCTTGAGCTTTTAATGCTTCAATGTTTTCACTAGTATAACCTTCAGCAGCAACTACTCCGGCGACATAATCTTCAAGAGATACAGCTTCTCCATCAACCATTACAAATTCACAACTTTTTGATATTTTAGCAATGTTACTTTTTGAAGAAAATGGTGTGTTTAAAGATAGTGATGAACTTGATGAATAATTACTTTCTCCAAATAAAGAAGTTGTTAATCCTTCAATATCTATAATTCCTAAAGCCATAAGAGGAACTATCAGTATGATTATAAATATAATTATATGAAATATTGATAATCCCATTATTAGTAATAGAATTTTATTTTTTTTTGGATTAAATTTATTTAATAAAGTTTTTCCTTTGTTTTTTTTACTATCTTCTTTTTTATCAGTATTATCAGTCTTTTGCGCAGTATTTTGTAAATTACCTTTGCTTTCATCAGTATTTGTTTTTTCCTTATTCAAATCATTTGCATTTTCTGCTTTGGGTGTTTCATTAGTACTTCCTTCGACTGGCGGAACATTATTTACTAGTCCCATATTTCTTTTTCTAGTAATAGAAAAATCTTTCGGATCACTATTTAAATCATTATTGATCTTTGTTTGATGATATCCATTTCTAGGATTAGAAGATGGAGTATGAGCATTTTCCTCATTATCTATTTCATTTTGTTTATTTTCATCCATTTAACTTCACCACCAAACTTTGAAAAACTAACTTTTAGTTTATAATCCACCACCCGAACCAAATGATTCTAATTCTTCTTCGGTTACAATAACATTAATTTGCATTCTTCGATTTCCACAAACGAATAAGGCTTCACCTTGACTAAATCTTTTTATTCCTTCTTTTTCACTATCATTTAAATCAATTAACATGGATAAATCTTCAACTGATTGTTTTTTTAATCCCATAACTAAATAATATGAAGAATTATCAAATATTGCTTTACCATGCATCAAGATTCCATCCGCAACAAAGTCTGATGGTTGCTGGGTTATAATAATTGTACCAGTATTGTACTTTCTTGCTCTTCTCTGTACTTGGGCTAAGAACTCGGCTCCTAATTCATTTTTAGCACCTAGTAATACATGTGCTTCATCAACGGATAAAACAGTATTAACCTTAGGATTTAAGCATAATCCCCAAGCAAACTTTAAAACGTTGAATAAAAGAGCATTTCGAATATTTACATCAGAATTCATAAGTTCTTTAATATTAAATACTAAAAAGTCACTTTCTGTATTTATTGAAGTATGACCGTTAAAGTAGTATTTAAGTTCTCTAACTAATGGTCTTAATTTTAACTCAAGTTTTTCCATAACGTCTCGTTCATGAGTCTTTACGGTCATAGATGTTAATTTACTTGTTACAGTTACATAGACATCACCGAAAGTTGGATAATCATTAGATGTAAACTTAGAAAAGTCAGAAGTAAATGTTATACCAAATCTTGCATAAGTATCTTGTACTATTTCGCTAAATAGTGCAAGGACGTCCTCTTCAATGTCAGGTGAATAGTACTTCATAAAAGCTTTTAAAGATTGAAGTGTCTTATTTAAAACAGTATATCCCAAACCTTTTTGGATTTCATCTTCATCAGCATCCAAGATAACCTCAAGAGGATTTACCATTCCAAACTCTCCACCTTTACCAAGATCGATGACATCTCCTCCATACATGTTAGTCATTTCACTAATCTCACCTTCAGGATCAACAGCAACAATTTGATAACCATTTCGAATATGACTTCGAAGAATCAACTTAGCAGCAGTAGATTTACCACTACCAGATGTACCAAGAATAATCATATTGGCATTGTTTCGATTACTTTCTTTCTTTAATTGGAATAGAAATTGATTAAATAGTACTACGCCACCAGAAAAATCTACGCCAAGAAGGGTCGATAATCCATCATCTTTGATGCTATCAAAGATAAAAGGATACATAGCAGCCATTGTTGGAGATGGCATAGGAGTACCAATTCTATCTTCAATAGATTGTTTACCAAATATTGGAAGAATTGATTTTAATACTTTTTCTTGTTCAAATCTTAAAGGTATGGCTCTAAGTTCCATAGCGTCTAGGTAATTCTTGAGATTTACCTTTTTATTTTCTAATTCTTCCCTAGTATCAGCAGTAACCATAATATGCATTTGAAAATCGAAAGTCTTAGCCTGAGAAGCAGTAAACTGCTGAATAAAGTATTCTAATGAGTCAACATCTTGTCTAATTCTCTCTTGAATAGTTCTATCTTTCTCTTGCTGATATCTGCTTTTTAAATCCGCTATCTCTTTGTTTAACATTTTTGATAAAACAGAAAAAGGAAGGGGAATATGTTTTATTACTAATTTTACTCCCGATATGTTGGTTAAATTGGCTAAATAACCGGTTCCAATAAATCTAGGGTAAGATATTACAGTTAAAATTGTAGCATATCGATCGCTAATTACAAAATCTGCTGGATTAAATTGTAATCCTTTTGGAGCTAATTCACTTTTTAAATTCATTATGAAATCACCGTCCCAAAATTAGTTGTCATTCCACTATTTAAGAAATTATCTAATATTATTCGAAGATCATCATTTGATACTTGAGTTGATTCAAGACCAGCATTAGCAAGACCTGTTATCAAAGTACGAAGTCTCTTTTGAATTAGATCATCATTTTTTTCTTTAAATAATATATAATACTCAGTATCAGTTACATTATTATTCATAAAGTCGTTTGCTTTGTTAATATCTTGATTGATTAATTTTCGAACTGCGGGACTTGTTGTCTGATTATATAAAAGTTGCAATCTTGCTAGATAACTATTTAAATCGACAGGGCGATCAGCGGATATTAACCAAAATTCAAAATCAATGGTATTATAAAAATTTTTCAAAGCTATAATTATGTTATCTTGCGTAATACCATCTAAAATAAAGATATTTCTAGGTCTTATCTTCACTCCTGTAACTTTAAGTTTATTATCTAGCAGAATACTTCCGTTAGATATAGCTTTCACAGGCAACCAGTCTTCAGTAAATTTTGAACTACTTTTTGTCGTCTTCGCTTCCGAGTTTTTCATAGAAACACCAACCCTTCCATATATAATTTCTTCTTTCTGTAAAAAAGTTAAATATACTTCTAATAGCACCAAGTACATTATGATAATTAGGTATTGGAACTACTAGAAAACCAGTAACTGCAAACAAGATAACAATATCACTGATGTATTATCTGATCTAACAATTACCAAAAGTAATAGAGTTACTAGGATTCCTGTTCCAAACATAATTAAATCAAATGGTTTAAAAACATTTAATATTAATGTACCTCTCTTAGCATTTGCAGGTACTAAATATCCATTCATTAGTATCACACTCCTATTTTATTTTTTACTATTTGCATCATTTTTTGCAGCTTCTAGTCCTTTAATTACCTTACTTTGATCGCCGATTGCCTTATCCATTTGAGCACTTTTGCTAATCATTTCAGCTTCATTTGTACTAAGATTATTTCCGTTATGAGAAAATTCTTTAGTTTCATCATCAAAATCAACTCCTAAGAAATTATCACCTTCTTTTACGTAATATGTTGGTTTGCCGTCATTACTGTTCACTCCTACCCAAACTTTATTACCATTCATAGTTGATTTTGTTTCATGCATACTTGATAGTAATCCTAGATCAGAATTTGGATTTGCTTCTGCAAAGTTATTCCAACTAATTTGTTTTGCTCTCTCAAGTCCTTGTTTTGTAAAGTTTGCTTCTTTAATCTTTTGTTCAGCGTTAGTTTTCTCTCCGGCAAATCCCAATACTTTGTCTTGAACACTAGGAATAGGATTATACCAATGGTAGCCAGCTGCTGCTTTAATTTCTCTTTTATCTCTATTTTCATTTGTTGTTCTAATAACATTGCCAACATTTCTTATATCTTTTGTTTTTCTTCCAGCCCACATTCCGCCGACAACGCCACCAACTATTGATGCTGCTCCCTTTCCAATTGTGCTTTTACTCATCCATAACGACTTTAGTCTGCTGTTCGTGAAGTCACCGTTAGCATCTCTTTCTCCTCTTATTTCTTTATATTTTTTTCTTGTATTCATAAAGCCATGTATTGTATTGGAAGCTGCAGCGCCTACACCTCCTATTACCGCTCCTGTACCGAAGGCTAAAGCACCTTTTAATGGGCTTGGCATTTTTAAGCCGAGACTTAATCCTGATCCACCCATGGATGGAAATAAATCTTTAATTAATTCAGGAACTTTCTTTCCGAACATTAGCAAACTAATTATGAGAATAATTTCTATTATACCAAAAAGGATGTTATCATTAGAGATTCCCATACTAGTCATCAAAATACTTTCTGAATTGTTTAATTGTTCCAAAATATATGTTGATAAATATACAACAAAATAAATTATTACAAGTCTTATAAATAAATCTAGATATGTAGCTAAACATTTTTTTACCCAATTTTTAAATGTTCCTTCAGGAGTTGAGATATACGATAAAATTGGAATAGGAGCTATTAATTGTAGAAAAGCTAACTGAAAAACTCTGGCTCCAACTTGAAAGCAATAAATGAAAAGCATGTATAGAACAAAGCCTCCTACTATTACACTTAATAACCAGTTATATTCAATTTCATATTCACCATTAGCATCAACGTAAGTTAAAAGTGGTAAAGTGTCATTGAAAGTTAAATCATCTTTAGTTCTTATATTTTCTTCTATTGTTTCAAGATTTTTAGATTCATATCTTTCACAAATTTTTTCGTTATAACCACAGTCTCCTTCGTCATAAAATGGACTCTTATCGTCACGAAAAAGTGAAAAATATAATCTTGTTGACAAAACTTTTCCAAAATTATTTGTATCTGTATCAATATTTCCTACCACTAATTTATATAAAACATTATTAGAGGTAGAGTTATTACCAATAATTAAATTTTGTAAATCTATAGCCTCCCTAAAAATAAATGGTGTCGTACCAAGAAGAACAATGGCAATTATCGTTCTTTTTATAACAGCGGCCGCTCCATTAGTATTATCAGTTAATTTATTAGGGTCTATTAATGACTGAATAAAACTAAATGTCAATTTAAATAACATGAATATTCCTAAAATTAACCCTGCTCTCTGATATATAGCATTAACAAAATCATTATCTAAAATCTCAGCTTTAGTAAGTAACTGAAAAAGGTTATACATATGCACTATTAAATTATATATCAAGGCTGCTATTGAAGCACCAAAAGTTCTTAGTGCTTGAATAATCGCATCAGCAATATCAATAAGTGATAAACTATAAATCATATTTACCTCCTAGTTTTTTATCTAAAATATATTTTATTCCCATAGTCCACAAGTACTAGGCTCAATAATTGGCCATACTTTATTTGCTAATTGTAATAATAAATTGATAATTGAAGGGGCAATAAATATTAATATTGCTATTGCCAATCTTTTGATGAAGTCTTTTTTTGCAGAGTCAATTGCATTTTCATCAGAAGCAAAAACTGCCTTACAAAAATCTATTGTTCCTAGTAATATTAAAATCAAAGGTATTGCTATTTTAATTATATTTAAATAACTATTTATTTTATCAACAAGTTCTTGTCCTAATAATCCTTTGCAATCCATTACTACTGCTATGCCTTTTTCATTGGCAAATTTTTCATAGCTACCTCTTAATGATTCGATAGTTTCTTTATAACTACTATCTAGCATTCCAGAAGAAACTAATTGATCAAAGTTATTATCAATATATATTATTGAGGTTGTAAAACTTCTTATATATTCATTTATTTGTTCTTCAAAATTCAAAAGATTAATACCATCGGAAGAATTTATCTCTGTTATTTTATTTTCTACAGCATTTTTTATAATTTTTTCTAATTCTACTATATTTTCAGAATGACTAAGAGGTGCTAAATCGACTGGTATACTAGCACTGCAATAATTAGTAAAATTAATATCCGTACCAGTGTTTTCAAAAGCCTTTTTACCTATTTCATTCCAAAAGTAAGACATGACAGAAGCTGTGGAAGATTCTGTAGTTCCGTCTTCGTCACAACCACTATAATCAATAAAATTTCCCGGATAGAAATTTTTTAATTCTTCCAAAGTAGTTGTCAAATCATCAACCATAGTAGTTGCAGTATACTCATTCGTAAAATTATATTTTGTATTATTTTTAGCTGAATTATCAATATTTTTAGCGGTATCAATTAGTTCGCTGTTCTTTAAACTGTTAATATTATTTAAGTTTGATTGGTTAATCATCTCATTATCGGTCCAGTCTCTGACTATATCCTCTAGTTTTAAATCTGTTTGTAACGTTTCATCGCTACTTAAAATAATTTTGTAATAATAAGGATCGCCAAAGCATGTATTACGATCAGAGCAAACACCCATAACGTAAGGATAGTGTGTTGTAAAAGTGTTACTGATTTTCCAAAAAGAATTGTTCATAATACTTGCTTCTGATCGTTTTTCCATTAATTTAATTTGATACTCGCCTGCAGAATATGGTACATAAAGAGTACTCCCTCGCATGGTAACTGATTTTTCATTTTCAAGCTTATGATTTATAAAAGCATAGGTTCCAGAAGTATTGTAAGCTTCGGCGATTACTACTGGATAATCAAAATTAGTAGGTTTATAGCTATATATTACATACTCAGGGCTTGTTATTTCGGATTTACTCTTGGGCGACGATCCAATTCCTCCTAAATTATATTTATCTTTCTTTAGAGAAACACTTTCAGGACATACCCCGGATTTTAATTTCTCAGCAACTGCATCAACATCCTCATAAATTTCATAATCTTGCTTATCTTTACTATCAATGTTACTACTATCAGTTGCCCAATTACCAGAAAGAACCCCAAAAGTTATTGTATTATTATTATCTGATGAAGTATTATCAATTATTCTTACAGTGTTTCCATCTATTTTTTTTCTATCTAGATCAGACGTCAATTCTGATCCTGGCGTTATAGTATAAAAGGAATAATCTCCACACTTCATATACATTGTAGCGCTACTTGCACTATTGATAAACAAAAATAACGATAACATGATAAAAAAACAATAAAAATATTTTTTCTTCACAATTAATCACTCCAGCCCATAAGAATTTATTATATTTTCATTATATCATAAAAAAGGAAAAAAAAAAATCATTTTTTATTAAAAAATAGAGATATTATATCACATTTAATAAAAAATGATTAATACTAATTTATACTATAATAGTTATGTTTTAATTGACGCTAAAAATTAACAATTATCAATTACTTGATGAATTATTAATTTTTGTCATTATATTAATTATTCTTCTTCAGATTTTGTAAAATGACAACCACTCTCAGGGTTACTACTTTCTTCTCCTCTTGATGCTACACATTCCCAACAAGACTTCCAAGAATTAGTATCTCCAACTTCATCTTTACCAAACAAGCTAGGAACCCATCCTAAAACCATTCTAACCAACCACACAACTATAAATACAGCGGCTGCGTAAATTAATCTTTTGCCAAATGCTTTAGTAGCTTTTTTAACTTCGTCTTCTTTGCTTGATATAACTGCTCTTCCTAAATCAATCATACCAAAAATTACTAAAAGGATTGGCACTCCAATTTGAATTAAAAAGACTATCCATCCTGCAACGGTCATTATTGGTTTTAAGTTATGTTGACAATCCAAAAAATACATACTTTTTCCCTCCTTCAACTATACTTATATATTACAATAAATTTTATTAAAAGTCAATCTCTTTTTTTGAAGTTATGCAGTTATATAGTAACTATTTACACCCTATCAACAGAAAAAAATATTTTTAAGAATAAAATCCAATAAAATAAGACTTTAATAGTAAAAGTTTTCAACAAAA
>CANQKK010000016.1 GCA_947624475.1 uncultured Bacilli bacterium | reverse complement strand
CCCGCTTCCAAAGTCGAAAGTATTGCCGCTAAATCCCCTGATTTCTCTATCGATGGACCAGAAGCCGTCTTAATACTACTTCCAAGTTCATTGGCTATAATATAGGCAAGAGTCGTCTTACCAAGCCCTGGTGGTCCATATAAAAGAACATGGTCTAAAGTCTCATTTCGCATCTTTGAAGACTTAATAAAGACCTCCAAGTTTCCTTTTATTTCACTTTGTCCAACATACTCATCTAACCTCGTAGGTCTAATTGTCAAATCCTTATCTTCTTCCAATAATTCATTAGTAATAATTCTATCATCCATTACTATCCCCCTCCTTATAAATAGATGTATATAAATCTTTAGGTGAATTAGCCTCTTCTATTAGTTCGATACTAGGTAAATCATCCTTCGTCGAAAGACCAAAATAATCCAAAAAATCATCAGTCGTCTTAAAGAGCAATGGTCTTCCTGGTAAATCAGATTTCCCACATTCTTTAATTAGTCCCTTGGCTAAAAGTCTTCTGATGATGTAACTAGAGTCTACTCCCCGTAAGTTGTCAATTTCACCTCTCGTAATCGGTTCGTTGTAGGCAATAATAGCAAGAGTTTCGAGAGCCGAATCCGATAAACTATGTTCTCTAGGCCCCTCGAGTAATTTCTGATAATACTTCCTATGCTCCTCTCTCGTCGTAAGTTTAATCGTATTACCTAAAAAATTAATTCGAAGTCCTCTCTTATTATCATCATAATAATTCTTCAAATTAAGGACCACCTCTTTAGCAGTAGCACTATCAATTCCCAAAATATTTTCAATTTCTTCTATTGTAAGACCAATATCACCTTGAACATACAAAAGTCCTTCAACTACTTCTTCCATTTACTTCAGCTCCTCAATTCTATCAAAATCTTATCAAAATTACGATCTTGCTCGATAGTTATATCATGTTCCTTAACCATCTCTAAAATACCCAAAAAAGTAACAACTAAGTAAGGCCTACTATAATCTTCAATAAGTTCTTCCAAAGTAGCCTTACCTTTCTTTAACAAAATACTCTTAATACTACTCTTTCGCACATTTACCGAGTATTCCCTTTTAGTAACAGTAGTCTCTAAAGGCTTCTCGAGTTCCTTTCGTTCGAGAAATTTCTTAAAAGCATTAATCAAGTTATCCAAAGACTCCTCATTTTCCATATGACTATCTGTATAGTTAGAATATTTTTCTGGTCCTTTTATATATATCTGTTTTCTTTCCATCTCTAATTCTCTAAAAGTATCCTTAATTTCCTTATACTTCTTATATTCTAAAAGTTTACTAATAAGTTTTTCTCTCGTTATATCTTCACTCTCTTCTTCTACGTCATCATTTTTAGGAAGTAACATCTTTGATTTTATATACATAAGTTCCGAAGCCATAACCAAATATGAAGAAGAAACATTAATATTTAAATTTTCCTCATGCTTTATATATTCCAAATACCTATCAGTAATTTCATCTATTTTAATATCACAAATATCAATATTAGATTCTTTAACTAAATGTAGCAGTAGATCTAAAGGTCCCTCAAAATTATCGATAGAAATATAATCCACTAACTATCACCATCCTTTTCAATTATATCAAACTTTAAAACATAAGTAAATATAAATAAACAAGCCCTGGTTTACACTAAATACAATAAATTGTGTAAAATGTAACCAAATTGGTTACATATTTAGACAAAATATTGTATTATACTTACCAAGAAGGAGGACTTTGTATGAGAATAATACCAGAAGACATCAGAAAAGATGTCGAAAAAATAGCCCAAAATCTTGTCAAATATGATAATAAGAAAAAATTATCCTGGCTCAAAGCCTATAAAGATGTTTTAAAATCTTTAGGTATGGAAAACAGACGTAATGACGATCGATTACTTTCATATGTCGTATCACAGATAACAAATCTTGGCTATGATATTAAAGACGATCCATTCGGTTTAGAAAGGTTTAGGTAAAAAAATCTTAGATTATCACATCTAAGATTTTTTATTATCGAACATTGGTAATATTTCTTTAAGTCTATCTTCTCCAGTTATTTCAATAATTGAAGAGTTATTATTATCGTCAGAACTTACCGTTACAATTTTATAATTATTCTCAATATCCGTCTTAGTATCATTAATTTTAGCAATGTAGAAGTAACATACATCATTATCCTTAACTTTATCCAAAACTAGATATTCTTCCCCATTTCCGAGGGCAAGTACCTTATCTATATCTATCATACTACTGTCCTCCTATCGCTGGAAAATCAAGATTATTATTACTATTATTAGTAGAACCACCAATAACCGGAATATTTATCCTAGGAAAACTATTATCTTCTTCCTTTTTTTCTGGTATCGGAATCCAAAAAGCATTATTCTGAGTATCTACTGTCTTCTCTTCATTGCCACTTTCAATAGTAGGTTTAATATCCCATAGTGGAATATTATTTACCTGACTATTTGTAGGAGCCTCTTTCTCTATATCCACTGGAGCATTCCAAACTGGAATAACACTAGAGTTACCAGTACTGGCTTTTTCATTAACGTATAGTGCCTCAGTATTACTAGAAGTAGCAGTACTCATATTCTCTTCAGATTTTATTTCGGAACTTTTCTCTTCTTTCGAAAGCGTACTATCCGAATTTAAATCTAAAGAATCATGAGAAACTTCCATTTCAGTATGTGCTTCTTTCAGTAAATCCTCACCCTTAGGTGCTTTCTCACTACCATCTATCTTTTCTAATGTTTCAGAACTTATAGTAGTATCTCCAACATTAATATCTATAGGTACTTCCCAAGTATTAACAGAATTATCCTCTTTTCCATCATCTTGCAAATTAGAATCCAAATCTTCTCCATTTACCAAATCATCAAAAGTAGGCATTGCCATATCAGGGTTAAGTTTTTTCTTTACCTTTTCGCGTACACTTTCACCCTTAAGTTTAGCAAGAGTAACATTTAGTGACATCGGATGGTCTTTTACTTCTAAAATTCGATATGGATCGGAAGAATTATTTTCAGGTTCCTCTAAGTTTTCCGTATTCTCACTATCTAACTCTAAAGGCATATCACTAGGATCATCTTCCCCAAACATCTCGTCTTCCATATCATCTTTATAAGTTTCTACAAGTCCATATTCCCTTAATATCGAAAGCACTTCAACCGAATTAATAACTTTCTCCAATTCCGCAAGTTTATCCTCTTTATATTGAATTCTACTATTATAATTATTAATATTTGTAAGTACTTCTCTCTCTTCTTTCAAAGTATTAACCTGATTATCGAGAGATTTCTCAAATTCAAAGAATTCATCTAAACTATCAATTTTAAGTTCTTGTTTCAAATTATTTCTCTCCGAAATAATATCGAGAATACTATATCTCTTATCACACATCTTTTCAAAATCATCATCTAACACTACAACTAAACCATATATCCGAAGAATTAACTCTCTATTCTTCCATAGATAATATCCTCTAGAAGCCTCTTCAATATAAGAAGCATAATCATCATCCATACCATTCTCTTCGAGACTATTTACACTTTCCAAAGTAATATCTAATGTTTCTTTAGCCTCAGTTGCCTTAGAAGATGCTTCTGATATCTCACTATCCAAATTTTCTTCATCTAAATTACTATAAAAATCATCATTTCGAATAGCACCGATAAATAATGAGTATAGTTCATCTTCCATAATTTTATTTTTTACAGCATACTCTTCTTTTTTCTTTTCCTCTTCTAGCAAATCATTTTTCATCTCTGCTACATCTTCGGTAATATTATCAATTTCACTTTTCGTATTCAAATATTTATTTATCAAATCTAATCTATCTTTCTTTTCATTTAATTCCGAAATAGATACGATAGGTTGAAGTGATGATAAGTATTCTCCTGTCGTCTCATAATACCTATCTTCGAGGTTATGTCTTTTTTCTAACCTACCATCCAAAAGAGAAATTAACTTTTCTAATCTCTTAGCCTCTTCTTCAATTGTCTTTTTTGGAGAAATAACATCTCTTATTTCTTTAGCAAAAACATCATTGTAGATATCATCTATCTTTTTAGCATATTTTTCATAATTAGATCGAACAGTCTCATCCTGTGGGATACCATTTTTTCTATTTAACTTTATTTTCATTTCAAAAATTTTACATAAATTTTCAAAAGACTTTATAGAGTTTCCTTCCATAGTATCTCACCTTCCTTCTTATCCCCTATCTCTGGAAATTTAAATTCCTCCTTCTTTTCATTATCGGCCTTTTTATTATCTACTAGCCGTGGATGTAAATTATCATTTTCAATTACCGGTATCGAATTAACATCATTTTTCTTATCGGCTGTATTCCATATAATATCTTTATTGCCCTCTAAAATATCATATATACTAGAACTAGAATCATCATCACTAGAATCTTGAACTTCTAATTCTCTCTTATCCCTCTCTTCTTTAAATAAATCCACTATATCGGGCATCTTATCTTCTTTTGGAGAAGTATCTTCTTTCAAATTATCTAGAGGTTCCGATGGAATCCATATTGTCTCCAAATCTTCCTTTGAATTATCCAAAGATAAATTATCATCTTTAGGTTTCTTTGTATCAATTTCTTGAACTTTAGGCTCTTCGATAATTTCATTAGGAACTATCTTTGTCTCTTCATTCGTATCAAAATCAGTCGGAGTACTATTAACTTCCTCTTCGATCTTGTTTAGTATATTATCTTTAGGAAAATCAGTATCTATCTTAACTCTTTCCTTCTCGGCCATATTCTTCTCTTCTAAGGCTCTATTAATCACAGTCTTTTTCTGAAGTTCTTTTAACTTTTCAGCTCTCTCTAGTTGATCCTTTAACCTTGCCTCTTCGATTAATTTTTGTCTCCTTACTCTAGCCGCTTCAATTTTCTGTTCCTCAAATATCTTCTTTTGTCGTTCCTGATATTCCCTTTTCTTAGCATCCTTTATTTGCTCTTCACGTAATTTATTTTCATTCTTAATAAGTTGCTCTAGTACTGACTTAAACTCCTGTGAATTATTTTCCTCGTCGATAGCGGATAAAAGTTTATTCTTCTCTTCTCTCTCTTCTTTTAAAGATTCATAATTTCTAATATCTTGTTTTTCAAGTTTTATCGTATTAAATTGCTTACAAATCTCATCATTAATTTCATCATATAACTTACTTCCCTCGATATTCTTTAATATTACATCTATTTTTTCTCTCTTCTCTAAAAGTTCATCATAGTTTTCAACCTTTTTATCGTAGATATTAATAAGTCTAATTATATTAAGTTCATTATTATACTTAGTATATTCAAAAGTGACCTCCGATAACATATTATCACAAGCCAAAATAGCATCCTCATCCCCCATATCCCTGGCATTTTTAAGGTTTTCCTTGGCTAAGCCAAAGGCATACTTAAATGACTCATAATTCTCTTTAATACTATCCTTTTTATCCACTAACTTATATAAATTTAATTTATCTAAACATTTTCCGACAAGTGTCATCATTTTGTTCTCGAGGCTATCATTTAATCGCATATTAGCCTTTACATTTCTCGAAGCCTCACTTATCTTGATATCTAGTTCTTTCATATCTCTAATAAGAATTTCTTGTTTATTCTTATTCTCTTCGTACTTCTCAATAACACTAAGTCTTTTCTTTAGTGTGATAAGTTTATCTTCCCCAAGAAAAGTAGTAAGTTCGACAAGAGAACCAGTAACCGATTTATGTCTTACCTTTCGCTCTTCTAAATAAGATTTACGCTCTTCGATTAAAGAGATCAAATTATTAAGTCTCGTCTTCTCTTCATCAAAATACCTAGTATTTTGATTCATCAAAAGCATATATTCACTTTCATACTCCGTATTAGTCTCCAGTAATATTTGCTTTTCTATTTTATCTAATTGATCGCATATTCTCTCCCTTTGTACTTCATCATGAGCAAGACGAAGACTATTTAAAAATAAATCGTATTGTTTTAGTTTTCGTACTACTTCTCTATTAGTATAATTCACACTAAACCACCTCTATTATAATTATAGTTTTTTTTAAATATTTTGTCAATTCCTCTCCATACAATTTACAAGATATCACGTAAAAAAAGAAAAAAGCGAGAATTATAACGGCCTAATTAGCTGAGGTAGGCTTTCTCGCTTCATTTACTATGATATCATATTTTTTATCTTTTGTGTCTATATTTTTTAAATATTTTACATTTTTTTACTATTTATGACTAAGTAGTAACAAAAAGAAAGTAATTTTCACCTTAAACTTTCTCTTTTTCATCATAATCTTCTAAAAAACTTTTATATACTCCGTCTTTTTTCGTACCCAAAATACAATTTAAATTAACATTATCTAGAGCTTTAAAAATATTATTATCAATATTTTTATTAATCTTTCGCAAATTCCTAATTAATTCTTTTATTTCTTTTCGTTTACTTAAAGTAATATCAGAAGCACTCTTTTCAGTAAATTTACAAGCACAATTAAGAAAGGTTAAATTATGATAATTTTTCCAAGCAATAATGTTTTCTTCTTTGACGAGATATAATGGCCTAATTAATTCTAAACCTTCAAAATTATCACTATGAAGTTTTGGCATCATCGTCTTTACTTCAGAACCATAAAACATTGAAAGAAGACTTGTCTCAATAACGTCGTCAAAGTGATGTCCTAAGGCTATCTTATTACATCCCAATTCTTTAGCTTTACTATATAAACATCCTCTTCGCATCTTAGCACATAAGTAGCAGGCACTTTTACCACCATTAGTAAAAGTTACATCAAAAATATCACTCTCAAAAATTTCGATAGGTATATTTAATATTTTGGCATTTTCAATTATTAAACTCATATTACGCTTACTATATCCCGGATTCATTACTACATATTTTGCTTCAAATTTTACTGGTCCATGTCGTTCTAACTCTTGAATACATTTGGCAAGTAGAAAAGAATCCTTACCACCAGATATACAGACCATAATCTTATCATCTTTCTCTATTAATTTATAATCACATACCGCCTTTACTACTCTACTCCATATTTCTTTTCGATATTTTTTTATTATACTTCTTTCAATTTCTTTAAATTTTTCCATGGTTAACACCTTCCCATTTACTTATAATTATTATTTCCAATCATCACGATACCTTTTTAATCTTAGGGCATTAAATACGACTGTTAAACTACTTAGGGTCATAGCAATTCCCGCGAGCATTGGATTCATACTTATTCCAAGAGGTTTTAACAAACCTATAGCAGAAGGAATCATAAGTATATTATAGAAGAAAGCCCAAAATAGATTTTCAAAAATATTAAACATCGTCTTTTTACTTATTAATAATAGTGAGATGATCTTTGATAACTTATCGTTCATTAAAATAACATCAGAAGAATCTCCCGCTATATCAGTACCACTTCCAATACTAACT
This sequence comes from uncultured Bacilli bacterium, assembly GCA_947624475.1. Taxonomy (GTDB): domain Bacteria; phylum Bacillota_I; class Bacilli_A; order RF39; family UBA660; genus CAG-302. The sequence continues at coordinate 4,248 of CANQKK010000016.1, read as the reverse complement.
CCAATCATAGAAGTAGCCAGACTAGGAGCATCATTAATACCATCACCTACCATCATAACTTTCTTTCCCTCTCTTGTTAATTTTTTGATAACATTTACTTTATCACTAGGTAATACATCCGCTATTACATTATCGATTCCGACATATTTTCCAACGCGAGAGGCTACTTTTTCATTATCTCCCGAAAGCATGATTACTTCTTTTTTCATATTTTTTAGTTTTTCGATAACTTTTTTAGCGTCCTCTCTTACAATATCAGAAATTCCTATTAGACCAATTATTTCCTTATTGAAAATGACATATACAATACTATTACCATCTTTTGTAAGAGTATCTTCATCTTTTTCATGAGTATTTTTAATTTTCAATTTAGGAAATAATTTTCTATTTCCTAAATAAATTTCTTTTCCATCAACTATCCCTTTAACACCAATTCCCGATAGATTTTCAAACTTATCTATTACTAAACTTTTAATATTATTCTCTTCTCCATATGAAACTAGTGCTTTTGCAATAGGATGATTAGAGCCTTCTTCGAGACTTACAACTAATTTCATAAGTTCATTATCATTATAATTACTATAATTAAATATTTTAGATACTCTTAAATTACCACAAGTAATTGTTCCTGTCTTATCAAAAACAACTGTATCAATTTTATAAGCATTCTCTAAAATCTCACTTTTCTTAACTAAAATACCATTTTTAGCGCATATTCCTTCACTTACGACAATCGAAAGTGGAGTTGCAAGTCCAAGAGCACAAGGACATGCTACCACTAGAACGGTAACAAAAGAACTAATTGCTTCACTTAAATGGCCCCCTATTAACATATAAACAATAAAAGTTAGTAATGCAATAATTAGTATTACTAATGTAAAATATCTACTTACTACATCGGCAATTCTTTCAATTTTTGTCTTCGTATTAGATGATTCACGTACTAACTCAACTATCTCGGATATCATCGAATCTTTACCAATCTTTTCAGCTTTATATTCGATATAACCATCTAAATTAATACTTCCCGCTACTACTTTATCATCTATATTTTTCTTTCGAGGTATAGCCTCTCCGGTAATAAAGGCTTCATCACAATATGCTTCTCCTTTTATAATAATTCCATCGACAGCTATTTTCATCCCTGGCTTACATATTAGTATATCTCCTTTTTTTACTTCATCGATAGTTACTTCTCGAAAGTTATCATTATCTTTAATTAGAGCACTACTTGGAGTAATTTGGACCAACTCTTTTAAGGCTTCTTTAGTTTTTTCTTTACTTTTCCCATCAATATATCGACCTAATTTAATAAAGAAAATAATAACAGCACAAGACTCAAAATATAAGTTATGAACGTACATTTCTCTTCCTTGTAATACTAATATCATATTATATAAACTATATAAGAAACTCGAACTTACTCCAAGCGAAACCAAAGTATCCATATTTGGTACCTTATAGAATATATTTTTTATCCCATTTATAAAAATATCTCGTCCATAAACTATAAATAATATTGCTAAAAAAAATAATACTAGCGTATAATTAATAGGATAATTATTCATATTTAAGAAAGGTATCATAGATAGTCTAATCATTTCTCCCATCGATATATATAATACCAATAAAGTAAGAATACCAAAGATAATTAAAAATAATTTTTTATTATCTCTTTTCTTATCTTCTTTTATATCATATACTCCCAAACTCCTAAAACCACGTTCTTTTATAAACCTTTCTAAATCACTGACTGATAGATAATCTTCATACTCTATTAGTGCCTCTCCAAGAACAAGATTAACACTAGCACTAATAATACCATCTCTACTATTTAAGTATTTTTCAAGTCCCGAAGAACAACCAGCACAAGTCATTCCATCTACTTTTAAAATTATTTTTTTCATATGTATCCTCTTTCTTAATATAATTTTCTATATTTCGTAAAAACTACACATTTAATTATATCACTATCTTATCTTTTTTTTGATACTAATTTTTCATACTATAATAAAATTAGGCTAATAACTTAACCTAATTTCAATTAATTTTATTTTTTATGATTATTTTTTCTTCGCCACAATATTATAGCAAATAATACGACCGCTATAGCAATTATCCCAATTATTATAATAGTACTATTATTTTTATATATACCTTTATTATCTTTAAAACATTTCTTAATATCATCTTTATTATTTATACTATTAACTATATCACAATAATTATCTTCTTTATCATAAGCATTAACTGCTTTAGTTATATTATTCATTACCCTATTATTAAACCCAGTAAAATAAGTAGTACCAATTATAGTTATAGGTAATTTATCATTATTTATATTTAGATTTTTCTTAATCTCTTTAACTAATTCTTTATTATCATTAATATTAATATATTGTATACTAACATTATCATCATCTTTATAATTTTTTTCTAATATATCTTTTTCCTTATCACATTTCTTACAATCTTTATCATATAGCATATATATCTTATTTTTTGCAAAAAAAGATGAATTAGCAGCAACAGCATAAGATACTACTGGCATACATAAAAATGTTATAAGAAAAAGTATCACAAATTGTTTTTTCATTTTCTACTCCTTATTTAGTTGATAAAGGTGTGGTATAAAATATCACACCTTTATCTAATTAACCTTCATATATTGTTCCACCAGTATGGTCGGTATGCCACTTTTTACAATTACCATAGAATGTTTTTACATCATCTACTGTCAAATTTTTTCCATCTTTTGCAAAAAATTCAAGTGGAGTTTTGATTTTAGTACTATTTACACCCGAGAATTCAACATTAATCTTATTATCTTCATATTTTAATCCACTAACTGATGTGACGCTAAAGTCTTCCTTAGTTTTCATACTAACTAAATATTCTTCTTTAGCATCAAGTACCACTTCTAAAACAACATTATTATCATCGGTAGAACCACTTTCTTTTTTAGCTTCTTGTTCTTGATGTTCTGCATCATAAACAGTATTACTCATATAAGCATTATCTAGCCATTCATTTAGTCTATCTTTATTTAGAATTACCTCATATTTATGACTTGATTCGTCAACAAGTTTAACTTTACTTATAGCATCAATTGTCGTTTGCTTCATAACATCTTGTAATAAAGATATCTCATGGTATCCTCTACTTACTTCTCTAAAGAAATTAGTAAATTCATAGTCCCCTATTTTTGGTCTAGATTGATCTTTTTCCGATTTTCTAACCGCTATAATAATTGGACCATTATGTGAAGTATCAACTTTATTATATCTAAAAGTATATTCCTCATCATTTTTACCTTCATTATAAAGGGTTACTTCATTTTCTTTATCATATTTATAAGTAAAATTTTCTACTCCACCTTTAATTTTATTATTCTTAACAACTGTTAAACTTTTAACAGCTTGCGTATTCTTAGCAGCATTATTAATTTTTTCTTCTAAAGTTGTTACACCACTATAATTAACTGTATAAGATTCTTCTTGGTATTGATCTCCTTCTGCACCATCTATATCTACTGTAATTTGATATACTTTTCCATTTTCAGTTGTTATTTTAGAAGATTTAATAGCTTCTAATTCTAATTTCATTTTTTTCTCATTATCATTACTTATTGGAGCAATACCATTTTCAGTTCCTGATTTATAAGTATATGTAGTTGTAACATTATTAGGATCAGTAACTTTTACTGTAGATACACCTTCTTTAAACAGATTAGAAGTTAATACTAATGGTATATTATATTTTCCATCAGTAGCTTGAGTTTTTAAAGTACCAGAAATACTATTTCCACTCATTTTTAAACCTGTAGCACTAGCTTGATTTAAAGCCATAGATGCTGATTCATAATTAGCAACTATATGAGCAATACTAACCTCAGAAAGTACATTTTGAACTTTTACTGAACCATTCCACTCTATTTCTTTACCATCTAGTGTAAAGTTTTTAAATTTTTTTTCAGACTTAACACCTTCAGGTGTTTGACCAACTACATAACCTAAAACACTCAAATCAAAATCATCATCATAATAATAAATTTGAATATAATCAAAAGGTCCAGATGTCTCTATTTCATTATCTATAATTCCTGCTAAATAAATTTTTGAATTATTTGCTTCATTATAGTAGAAAGAACCATAATATGTCTCTTTTAATGAATCAATATGTTTAGTATCATCTTTCTTAACAATATAATATTTATCATTTTTCGTCATCTTGGAATTATCAGTTACT
>CANQKK010000015.1 GCA_947624475.1 uncultured Bacilli bacterium | reverse complement strand
CATCCTCTAAAAATGAGGCTCTCTTTTTATTTTCCTGATACTCAAAATTTAAGTCGGATATTTCTTTAGCCATTAGAGCAATTTCAATATGTGATAAGTTATCTTTAATAGAACGATATTTCTTTGCCTTTTCAGCAGATTCTTCGAGAGAAGCAAAATTACTATTTAGTTCGGTAATAATGTCTCCTACCCTGTTTAGATTTTGATTAGTTTTATCTAGTTTCCTAAGTGCTTCCTCTTTTCTTCGCTTGTATTTTAAAACACCCGCAGCCTCTTCGAAGATAATTCTTCGGTCTTCTTCTTTTTTCGATAATATCTCATCGATTTTCCCCTGACTTATAATATTAAAACTTTCTTTAGCAGTTCCCGAATCAGTTAAAAGATCGGTTATATCTTTTAATCTTACTCTTTCATTATTGATATAGTACTCATTTTCACCAGTACGAAAAGATACTCTTTTAATCGATACTTCATTAAAATCAAGTGGTAAACTTCGGTCTTCATTATCAAATATTAAACTCACAGAAGCAGAGTTTAGAGCCTTTCTACTTTCACTACCAGAAAAGATGACATCAGAAGAAAATTCTCCCCTTAAAGATTTCATAGATTGTTCCCCGAGAACCCATCTTACAGCATCGACAATATTCGATTTCCCACTACCATTTGGACCGACAATACCATTGATATTTTTACATAATTCTATTTTAGTTTTATCAGCAAACGATTTAAATCCATAAGCCCTTATTTCCTTTAAATACATTTATACTTCACATCCTACTACTTAATTTTACTATATTTTTATTTTAATAGCAAGAAAAAAGGACACATACTCCGTATCAAAAACAATTTTCTTAAAGTAATTTTTCTAATTCTCTCTAAAGATAAAATATTATAACTATCCATTCTTTATCTCGATAGTTTAGTTACCTTCTTTTCCAAGAAAAGAAGAAACAAAAAAAGAAAAAACCTTAACCACTTATTAAGATTTTTCCAAGATATGCCCCTAAGACAGCACATATTAAAACAATTAAAATGACATATAATATCTTCGACAATTCATTAGTATCATCATCCATTTTATCACCCACTATTCTAAGTATTTCTCTCTTAATTTAATAACTACCTCCCCACTTACCTTAGAATAAGCAGGAACGCTCTGCTCAAAGACATAACCAGTCCCTTCCGTCTTATAATCTACCCCCATAAGTTTAAGAATATTTATTGCTTCCTTCTTCGAATAACCAGTCAAATCGACCATCTCTTTATTATAATTATTAGACTTTAATACTACCAAGTCATCTTCATATATCACATTTTTAGGACTAGGATACTGATCTACTATTTTATTACCATCTCCTAAAACAATAGTCCTAATATTATGACTTTGAAGAGTATCCTTAACATAAGCACTACTCTTATTATAAAACGAATCAAGAACATATGCTTCCTTTTCATGAGCCTTATCGGCAATATTCAAATACTTCGTTATATTCTTTTCAATTTCCCTTATCATTGGCGATATATAATTAGTTGTATCTTTCGGTCTTCGAAGAGCAGCATAGACAATTATCTCAGGATCATCACCCGGAAATAATCCCGAGAAAGAATAAATATAATCCGACTCTCCCGTCATATACTCTCCCTTAGTATAATCAAATATCTGAGCCGTACCAGTCTTTCCAATTAGACTATATCCATCCATATGATACGAATATCCAGTAGAATTAGTATTATCCCCATTTATAACACTGGCCATAAGACTTTTCATCTTCCCTATTGTCTCTTTACTAGCAATAGTTCCAACTTCCCGTCTCTTTCCTTGATAGGTCGTCTTACCATTATCAGTATCGACAATTTTATCAACGACATAAGGCTTTAACATTACTCCATCATTTGCAATAGCAGTTAATGCCTGAATATGCTGAATAGGAGTTGTCATAATTCCCTGTCCATATCCCGCTGTTGCCGCTTCAATTTGATAACGATAATCAATACTTCCTGCTTCCTCGCGTTCGAGAGTAAAACCCGTCTTTTTTCCAAATCCATACTTTTCGTAGCAGGCCTTTAATTCATCTTTATTTATGACGTTCTCGACAATATTAGCAACAGCAATATTTGAAGATAAAGCGAAACCCTTATCATAAGTCATCTCTCCCCATCCCTCTTTATTCCAGTCAGATATAGTAACAGTACTATCATCTATTTCCGAAGTATAAGTTTTAGTTCCCGATTCGTAAGTAGTACTTCCATCATATTTTCCCGAATCGACCGCACACATATAACTAAATATTTTCATCGTCGAACCAGGCTCATAAGATAATCCAGATAAAGGATCAATATACGACGTCATATCTCGAAGGTTAGGATCGAAAGACGGCGTACTAGAGTAGCCTAAAATAGCCCCCGTTTTAGCATCTGCGACGACGAGAAGAACCCACTCTGCTTCCGAGTCTTCCTGTGCTTTCTTTACAACATCATGCGTAAATAATTCGATATTGTTATCGATAGTCAGATAAATATCACTACCATTATCCGAAGGTGAGACATATTCCCGACCATTGGCTATTCGGTAACCATATTTATCTTTTTCGTAAGTTATATATCCAGCCTTACCCTTTAATTCTTTATCATAGTATTCTTCAATACCCATCTCGCCCGTTATCCAAGGATTTTTATCTTCATCTTCTTTAGTAACCGTATATCCTAAGAGATACGATGCAAAGTCGCCATTAGGATAATATCTTTTAACATCCTTTTCAAAATCAATTCCCTGAAGATTTAGTTTAGCAATAGCGTCTTTGGTAAGTTCGGTAAGACCCTTTCCATAGTTACCCAATTCAACTTGGTACTTACCACTTTCTTTTCCTCTTTCTAAAATATCTTTTAATTCTTCTTCGGGAGCCTCTAAGACACCCGCTAACTCTCTAGCGGTCTTATCGATGTCTTCGATATAACTTTTATTACCATTAGCATCGACTCTCTTATCGGATAGATAGGCAATTATCGTATAACTTGCAACATCATTTGCTAGAATATTACCACTAATATCGTAGATAGTTCCCCGAACCGGCATAATTACTTCTTCTTTAGTATTTCTATTTTTTATAAAGGCTGTAATAGTAGAATCTCCTACTTTATAGTCGGCTATACATAGGTAACAAAGTCTTCCAATTAACACTAAAAATAAAAGAAAGGTCCCTACGATTACCAGATTACTAACATGAAATCTTCCACTTTTTCGTAAACCTTTCTTTTTCATTATCCATCACCTTTATTCTATGGTCTTAATATTATCATTATTATAGGCAAGTCCTAAATTTTCACTTACCCCTTGAATATTCTCGAGAGAAGCCATCTCATTTATTTTCATAGTAAGACTCTGATTGGTATCCTCCTGAGATTCGACCTTTTTGTTAGCCTCCTGAAGTTCGATATTCATTTTCGAGACGACGGCACTAGTAAAGACTATTCCCACGAGAAGAAAAACTCCGAGCATAGTAAAACTTTTATAAATAAATTTTTCTAATTTAGTAAATCCTTTTTTGTTCCTTTTGTTTCTTTTCATGATCAAATCATTCCTTTATTCTTTCCAATACTCTAAGTCTCGCACTTCGAGCACGATTATTCTCTTCTATTTCCGCATCACTTGGAGTAATACTTCCAATTATTCTATACTTTGGTTCATATCCGAGAGGAATATATGGTAGTTTCTTTAGATTACTATCTACTTCCGAATACTTCTTAAAAGTCTCTTTGACAATTCGATCTTCTAGTGAATGAAAAGTTATAACCGAGACTCTTCCTCCCACTTTGAGAAGAGAAATAGCATCATTTAGGGCTACCTTTAGAGATTCTAGTTCATTATTTACTTCGATTCTTATCGCCTGAAAAGTCTTTCTAGCCGGATGAGAAGAAATTAGTTCGCGAACTGGCATGCTTTTTTTAATGATGTCCACTAGTTCAAAAGTAGTCTCTATTTCCTTATTTTCCCTTGCCTTCACGATATTTCGGGCGATACTTTTCGCATACTTTTCTTCTCCGTAATCTCTAATCACTCTAGTTAGTTCACTCTCCGAATAACCATTTACCACATCACGTGCCGAAAACTCTCTTCCTCTATCCATACGCATATCAAGTGGTGCATCTTTATGATAACTAAAGCCTCTTTCGGCGATATCTAACTGCGGAGATGATACGCCAAGATCGAAGACAATTCCATCGATACGATCTATATCCCTCTTAGCAAGTTCTTCTTTAAGATTAGCAAAATCAGATTTAATAAGTTCAAAATTAGTTCCAATTTTTGATAATCTCTTTTGACTTTCGACAAGCGCCATATCATCTTTATCGAAGGCGAATAGAAAGCCCCTTTTTATTCTCTCTAAAATCAAACCACTGTGCCCCCCGAAACCCAAAGTAGCATCGACATAGATTCCCTCTTCTTTGATATTTAAGTTTTCGACTGCCTCGTTTAATAAAACCGTTTTATGCATCGATATCAAATCCTTCAAATAAATTTTCAGCCACATCAGAGACTTTTTCAAGATTTTCTTCGATCAGATTACTAAATCTATTAGTATCCCATATTTCTAGGCGATCATTTACCCCAATTATCGTACATTCTTTTTGGAGTCCCGCATATGTGGTCAAAGATGACGGTATGTTGATTCTACCTTGTTTGTCAAATTCACATACAGTAGCACCAGACATAAAAAATCTGTTAAAAGTTCTGGCATCTTTCTTGGTGAATGGAAGAGTTTTTAGTTTTGAGACAATTTTTTCCCACTCGGGCATAGCATAGACAAAAAGGCAACCATCTAATCCTCTAGTCACAACAAAAGTTGAACCAATATCTTCACGAAACTTGGAAGGTATGATAAGTCTTCCCTTTTCGTCGATATTATGCTGGTACTCTCCGATTAGCATATTATCCCCCACTTTCTTCCACTTTGTGCCACTCTATGAGTACATTCTACTATAAAAGATTATCTTTGTAAATATCTTTTTTTTAATTTGACAAAAAAAATGTAAAATTCATATTCGAATGTTTTACCAAAATAAAAAGACGCTAGCAAAAATTCTTTAGCCTACCCAATAGTAAGTTTAATTGAAGTAAAATAAAAAAATAATTAAAAACTAATTTTCAATTATTTTTTATCTATGTTTTCCACTTCATCTTCAGTCAAATATAATAAATATTTAAATAATTTAATAAAAGTATCTTTATCGCCTTGATACTCTTTTACAATCTACATTTCGCCCAAGTTTTATTACACTATTATTATTTCATATAAAAAAGCCTTGAAAAACAAGACTTAGTAATTTAAGATGGTCGGGAAGACAGGATTTGAACCTGCAACCACCTGGTCCCAAACCAGGTGCTCTACCAAGTTGAGCCACTTCCCGAATGGTGGAGAATAAGGGACTCGAACCCTTGACCCTCTGCGTGCAAGGCAGATGCTCTAGCCAACTGAGCTAATTCCCCAGGACAACATAAATTATATCAATAATTCATATTGTTGTCAAGCACTTTATTTTTAATTATCTAGTTTCGTATACACTTACTTGTTTTCTATCTTTTCCAAGGCGAGAGTATTTGACATAACCCGAAACCGTTGCAAACAAAGTATCATCAGTTCCTCTTCCAACATTAGTTCCAGGATGTATCTTTGTTCCTCTCTGACGATAAATAATCGAACCAGCAGTTACATATTCACCATCAGAAGCCTTAGCACCTAATCTTCTACCAGCAGAATCTCGTCCATTACTAGTAGACGATTGACCTTTTTTATGAGCAAATAATTGTATATTAAATAACATTAATTTAGCCATTATTTTCCTCCTTAATTTGTATATTTTTAGGATATGCTTCTTCTAACTTCTTCAAACTATAAATCATATTATCAATTATCTTCGTAGTTACATAGTCACTTTTATTTACGGTAATTTCAAGACCATCTAATTCTTTGTAAGAGATAGATTCCTCATCAATCGATAGACAGGCATTGACCGAAGTTATAACAGAAGAACTAACAGCACTACAGACAATATCTTTTCCAAAGTCATCATACATAGCATGTCCCTTGATAATAACACTTTTTATATTATCATCTTTCCTAGTTAGGTATATTTTAATCATTTAAAATCACCTATTTTATTTTAGTAATCTCTACTTTTGTATATGGTTGTCTGTGTCCTTTTTTCACTCTCGTAGATCTCTTATTTGGCTTGTATTTAAAAACAGTAATTTTTCTTTGTTTTCCTTGTTTCAAGATTTTTCCTTCAACTTTAACAGAGTCAAGATAAGGATTACCTACGACACCATCTTTCATCAAAACTTTATCGAAAACAACTTTCGAATTTTCTTCTCCTTCTAGTTTTTCAACATAGATGACGCTTCCTTCCGAAACATAATATTGTTTTCCACCAGTTTCAATAATAGCCTTCATTTTATTACCTCCTTACATATTTTTAAGACTCACTCTTAAGGTGTCTATATTTAGAACTTATACCTTTTCAATGTGGTTGAGAATCAACTCGAGGTCTTCAAAACAATACAATTTTACCATATATTATACGTTTAGTCAAATAATTTTTAATCATTTTTATAAAAAAAACGAAGATAATCTCTTTCGGGAATAATTTTATTATTCCAAAGAAAAAAATGTTCTCTATTTTTATACATCTTATTTTTATTTTTTATTATCTTAATACGAGGATAATTAAATTTATAGAGATATCTCTCTAACATAAACTTATTATAGATATAATCTAACTCTTCGTATGACCGGTAGATATTTTTCATAAGGATACTAATTATTAAGATAGTACTATAATTTATATCAAATATTTCAAATTTAAGCACGAAGATAAGAGAAATTAATGAAATAACTATCGTAATTTTATTAGCTAAATTAAAAGAAAAATACTTAGATAAGATAAGATTAACTATCTTCGAACCATCAAGAGGAATAATAGGAAGCAAATTAAAAATTAAAGTGCTCTGATGGTACATCTTAAAAAGGTTATAGGAGTACGCTCTAAGTAGACCCATCTCAAAAAAAAAGGTTATAATAAGAAAATATATTACCTGAAAGATAACTCCTGCTACTGCGACTAATAAATCTTTCGAAATATCAGTATTTATAAAAGTTTTTAACTTAGTTAGTCCTCCGTACGGATAGATAGTAATCTTTTCAATATCGTACTTAAAAAGAAGAGACGCGCTGACATGCCCTAGTTCATGAAAGATAATAATCGAAGTAAAAATCACAAGATTAAGAAAGTGTCCCGTCAAGACAAAGCCTATTGCGACTAAGAGAAATGTATAGTGAAAAGTAAACTTACGATAGATACTCTTCATAGTTTAAGTACTTATCATCTTTACTAAAGACCAAGTATAAAGTTTTATTTGCTTCTCCTACTAGAGAACCTTTTTCAATATAGTCGTACAATTTAACTGAAGGATTTTCAATATTTCCATACCAAAAATTTATACCATCTAAATTTTCAACTATTACGACATTACCATAACCATCCTTTTCACCAATAAAGACGACCATTCCCTCATCTAGCGACGGTACTAGGTAACTATCTTCGACCGATAATTTAACTCCATCTTGGTAGATAGATAAATCATCATACTTTAAACTCTCACTAAATACTTCCTTTACCGCACCATTACTTTTTATAGGAAAGATACCTCCTAGATATTTTTGATATAATTTATTTATCTTAGTAAAAGGAATATCCTCTTTATATAAGTAACCATAGACCTTATCTTTTAGACTACTCTCCTTTCGGCAGACTATCGATAAAGATAAAAAAATAACTGCCACTATTAAGATGCGAAGCCCTAAAGATTTCAAATACTTTTTTACCGTACTATCGCTATTTTTATTTTTATTATTTCTGTTAATAATATCGAGATACTTCTTACGATTCATTTCGTTCATACTATCACCAATAAAATATATTCCCAAAAGCGAAAAAAAAGAAGTAAATTAATTATCTTTACTTCCATTTTTTGATTTTTCCCGAACTCTTCTCTTAGGAAATATCCTCCTCGAGTTTTCACCGTAGACATTTACTACGTCCTCTCTCGTAACAGGAAGAAGTACTGTTCTGTCAAAATACTTTTTCTGCTCTTCAATATTCATCTCTTCAAATATATAGTATAAATCATTTACTACTCCCGCTCCCTTGGAAGCAAGCGGTAATTCAGCAAAATATTTTTTATCAAAATAATCTCTATACATACGTAATTCACAAGACATCTCTCTTCTTTCCTTAGCAAGTAGAAAGACATAAGGAAGAACTCTCTTATAATAATATTCAGATTCCATGTAATTATTCACCTCCCTATAGACAAATATAATTTTTACTATCATTTTAAATATCTAGTTTTGATATTAGTATCAAAGTAATTATCAAAAAATAATCCCTTTAACTCTTTCGTATCATAGACAATAACTAACGAACTATTTTCAATATACACTTCCATTATATTGTCAAATTCATTAATTATACCATTTACATAAACCTCTTTCTTTCTTACAACATCACTTTTAGTATACGATATATTAGTATTTTTATCAATTACTACTTCCCCATCAGAAATCATGATATCCTCTTCAAATAATTTCTCCGAAATATACTCTTTCGTATAACTATATTTAGATAGTAAATCATCTATACTCAAAACCTTTTCAGTCGCTAAGTCAATATTAATCGTAGTTATATATTTCTTTTCATCATCTTCGAAAATATCTTCATCGAGATTAAAATCAACTTCGTAATACACGGATAAAACAGTTCCATTTATTTGTGCTTTAGTAGTACTTTCGACACTGCTTACCGGAGTATAGTTATCTTTTTTCATCTCGTTATAATAGTCGTCGATATAACCTAAAAATTCATTTTCTTTCTCGAGAAAAGATGTAATTTCATCATTAGCAATATTTTTAATACTGATGCGTGATACTTTGATAGAAGTATAGACGTCCGTATAATTATCATATGCTAAGGAAGTAGTCTCAGTATAATCTTTAATATTATAAGAAATTACCTTTCTTTGTTTCTTCTCGCCAAATCCTTGCCTATCAAATACAGTATACAAAGATAGACCGACTAGAACGAGAAACAATGCCGAGAAAATAACTAACATCTTCGTTTTAGCATTACTCATAAATTCCTTCTTTCTTCCACATACATTATTATAGTATATTTTTTTTATTTTGAAAAGATATTTTTACAAAAAATAAAGTCTATCCCTTTAGATAGACACTACTACTTTCTAGTTTCAAACTTCTTTCGTTATTTTGAATTACTACGAGAGTAGCAAAAATAATCAGTAAGTAGAAAATTATAACTCCCTTATTTCTCTTTACAAATTCCATATCTATCATCCCTTTCTTTATCTACGAACTAATTTTAACACGTACTTCTGTTCGTGTCAATACAAAAATATCAAAAAAGCGAATATTTGTTTGACATTTGACACTTTATATGTTAATATATAATAAAAGAAAGGAGATTATACGTGGTTAAAGTTCAAGAAAAAGATTTTAATTCAGAAAAAAGCCTAACAAAAAGACAAAAAGAAATATTAGAATATATCAAGAAATTTTCCGCTAGTAAAAAATACCCACCATCAATTAGGGAAATTGCTGCCAATTTCTCTCTCAACTCACCAGCAACAGCTCACGTACATGTAAATAAACTTATTGCCAAAGGTTATTTGAAAAGAGGTAAAGGAAGTAATCATCTTTTAGAACTTCTAGTACCTAACGAGTTTGAACAGCAGTCCGATGGAACGGTTACTGTTCCCCTACTTGGAAAAGTAACTGCGGGTAATCCAATCGAGGCTATCGAAGTACCAGACGAGGTTATCAGTTTACCATCGTACTTACTTCCCAAAAAAAAGGAAATATTTACAATTAGAGTTGAGGGCGACTCGATGATTAATGCCGGAATTTTCGATAAAGATATCGTCATCGTCGAGCGCATGGCAAACGCCAAAAACGGAGATATAGTAGTAGCAATGGACGAAGAAAATCAAGTTACAATAAAGAGATTTTTCAAAGAAAAAGACTATATAAGACTACAGCCAGAAAACGATTTTATGCTTCCAATCATATTGAAAGAAGTTACTATCTTAGGAAAGGCTATCGGTCTTTACCGAAAATTCTAAATTACAAAAGAAGCACTGTTATTTTAAAAATAATTTAAGTGCTTCTTTTATTTGTTCCTCTAAAGATTTAGTAGAATCAATTTTACTTATAATCTTCTTTATATCGGACTGTTTGTATCCCAATCCTATCAGAGCATCAGTAAGTTCATTTGAATGATCTTCCTTTTTAAACATTCCTGTACTTACGACATTTAATTTTCCTTTTAAATCGAGAACTAATTGTTTTGCAACTTTATCTCCTATCTTAGGAAATTTTTTTAGATAATTAATATTTTCATTTTCGATGGCTTCCGATACGAGGCTAATAGATCCCGTCGCCAAAATGGGAAGTGCCATCTTAGGTCCTAGACCCTTAACCGATATTAATTTCAAGAAAAATTCCTTTTCTTCCTTAGTCTTAAATCCATATAGTGAATATTCATCTTCTCTAATGTTAGAGTACGTATAGATAGTATATTCTTTTCCAATACTAAAGCCATAAGGATTCGGAACAAAGATTAAGTATCCAATTCCATTATTATCGATAATAATATAGTTAGGATCAATTTCCATGACTCTGCCTTTAATATAACCATACATATTATTTCATTTCCTTTATATCTCTACTTGTCACTTTAGCAAACGCCTCATCATCAAATTTCTTAACCATCTCTTCCTCTTTGTGAATTTTATCGATAGTCTCTTTAATCATAATACCAAGTAGTTCACGGTAATCAATATTTTTATCGTCGAAGAGATGATGGGAGAAGAAGTTTGGTATCGTATTTACTTCATCTAAATATAACTTTTTATTTTTACTATCATAAATATAATCAAATCTAGCCACACCACTTAAGCTTAAAGCCGTATATGCCATCTTGCTCGTCTTTTCAATTTCTTCAGTAAGAGCCTTAGAAATCACTGCAGGATAAGTTTTATTATATGTCTCGTCGTTATCCTTTCGATACTTGTCATAATAATTACAAGGACTATCCTTTTCAATCTCTTCAATTACCGAGCCAATTAACTTTCCTTTACTTAAAAGAACAGCCATATTAAATTCGCGTCTCTCTTCGATATACTCTTCGATTAAAATTCTACTGTCATTTTTCATAACTTTTTCGATAGATGACTCTAACTCTTCTTTTCTATTTATTACTTCGATTCCTATTCCACTTCCAAGTCTTGCCGGTTTAATAATAAGAGGATAATTTAATTTATCAACTTTTTTAAAAATACTTTCTTTATCCATACGATATTCAATATCGGTAAAATGAATATAGTCTGTTACTTCGATCGAATTAGATTCAAGTATCTGTTTAGTAAATATTTTATCTTGTCCTAAAGAAGAACTATATATATCACTTCCAACAAAAGGAATACCTAATATTTTGAGGTAGCCGGCAATAGAACCATCTTCCGTATTTTTTCCATGAACCATCGGAAAAGCAAGATGAATTTCCTTATAAACTCTTCTGATCATTCCAGTCGTCTCGAGAAGAAATTTTCCCTCTCTGTTAACTAAATTTACTCTGCGTGCATATCTTTTTATTAAATTAAAATCTTTATAACTATCGATATGTTTTAACATACCACCACTATAAAAAGTCAAATCTTTAGTTATGTATATTGGTATTACTTCGTATCTTTCCTTATCGATATTATCCATTGCTTGAACCGCTGTCAAAATAGATAGTTCATGTTCTAAACTATTTCCACCAAATATTACCCCGATATTTAATTTCACATTAACACCTTCTTTAAGTATATTGTATCATGTATACTTTAAGATGTAAAT
>CANQKK010000014.1 GCA_947624475.1 uncultured Bacilli bacterium | reverse complement strand
CATTTTTTAAATTACTTAAAATATTCCTTTTAATTTTGACTATTTTTATTAAAAAAGTTTACAAAGGAAAAAATACTTATTATCGACTACTTGAAAAAAAATTAAAAATTTGTTATCATTATATTATGATAAGGAGTGATAGGTAAATATGAAAGGTAATAAAATAAATAAATTTTTACTCTTAACATCTATTTTAAGCATGATAATTATACTTGTTGGTGTAACTTTTTCTTACTTTACTATTACTGCTCGTGGTAAGGCCGATGCTATATCTGTCGAAGCAGGAAAAGCCAAATTAGGACTAGGAGTATCTCAAAAGTTTACCCCTAAGAAGTTAATTCCTACTGCCGATGATGATATTATGGTAGCCTATAAACAAGAGTGTACAGATGATAATGGTTTTGGATCATGTCTTGCTTTTGAACTTGAACTTACTAATTTTACTGATAAGCAAGATATTACTGGTACAATCAATTTTAATGTATCTAATATTGAAGATTTAAGTTATATTGTCCTAAATGAAGATGGAAGCACATATCTTGAAAAAACAAAAGTAGAAAGTGGTAAGAGTCAGTCTTTAGGTAATAATTTTACTCTAAATTCTGGTAGTAGTCTTCTTCCATCATCTAAGAAGTTTATTCTCGTCGTATGGCTTACAAATAAAAATGAAGCCCAAGAATCTTATGACGCCACAGGTAAGTTTTCCGCTACTGTAACATTTGAAACTACTACGGGAAGAGAAGTAACCGGTACGATAAAAGGAATAAGCCAAAGTACTGATAAAACTTCCGTCTTAGATGAAGGATAATAAAAAATGAATAATTGGAAAAAATAAAAAAGGAGAATTAAAGAATATTTTAAATATAAATCCAGAAGATGTTAAAACGTTCTCTATTAAAAATGAGATAATTTACGAAGCAAGCGACTTGGATTATGTAACACAAAAACAAAGTGAAGGCTGGAAATTGTTGTTAGAGCAAATATCTATGGTAGGATATAAACGTCATGATACAAAAGGTTCGACAGCCCATACTAAATATACAATCGAAATGAAAAATAATGATATATACTATATTGAACATTTAGGCTTTATGCACCAAGTAGATATAACATTTCCTAATAATAAAACAGTAAAATATTATGCTTATTATTAAATGAAAAAAAGTATCAGGAGAAACACTAAAAGGAAACATTTACTACCTAATAACATATACTGTAACAAAAATAAGTTGACAGTATATTTTTTTTATGATAAAATACTATCAGAAAGCGAGGGATAATATGGCAGTAAAAATAAGACTAAAGAGAATGGGCGCTAAAAAAGCACCTTTCTACCGCATTATCGTAGCGGATTCGAGAAGTCCAAGAGATGGAAGATTCATCGAAAAAGTTGGAACTTATAATCCACTAGTATCACCAGCGGAAGTAAAAATAGATGAGGAAATCGCCTTAAAGTGGCTTAATAATGGAGCCATTCCTACTGATACCGTAAAAAATTTATTTAGTAAAGCAGGAATTATGGAAAAGTTCCATAATTCTAAGCAAGGTAAGTAATGGATAATTTAATAAGTCTTACCGAGTTAATTATCAAAAATCTCGTAGTAGATTCCGATTCAGTATCAGTAAAAGAATTTGAGTCCGATGATGATAATACTATTTTAATTGAAGTTATGGTAAGTAGCGAAGATATACCAAAAGTAATTGGTCGTGAAGGAAAGACTATCAATGCTATTCGAACTATCGTTCAAGCCTCTTCCTTCAGTAAAGATAATAAACTAGTAAAAATTAATGTCGACTCTTATTAATAGAACTATTTAAGTTCCAAAAACCCCGATATCTTTAAATTAGATACGAGGTTTTTTAAATGTTCTTTATCCTAAAGCAACATCTAAAATCATCATTACTGAAAAGCCAATTAATGTAAAGAGAGCCATTAAGTCTTTCTTTTTATTTGTCTGACTTTCGGGAATGAGCTCTTGAACTACTACATATATCATTGCTCCAGCAGCAAAACTGAGAAGAAATGGAAGTAGATACCTAATTTTTAAAACGAGCAGGGCACCTAATACTCCCGATATTGGTTCGACTATTCCACTTAGTTGTCCGTAGAAAAAAGATTTTCCCCTAGATAAACCTTCACGTCTTAATGGAACCGCTACGGCAGTCCCTTCGGGGAAGTTTTGAATACCAATTCCTAGTGCTAGTAGACATGCCGCTCCGAGCGTTGCTCCATCTAATCCATAGATAACTGAGCCAAAGGCAACACCGACGGCAAGCCCTTCTGGAATATTATGAAGAGTAATTGAAAGGACGAGCATGAGGCATCTTTTAAAACTTTTACTTTCTGTATTTTTCTCTTTCTTAAGTTTTTTTGACAACTTCTTATCGAAAAAGTCGAAGATTTTATCGCCACTATAGAGTAGTACTCCTCCGCCAAAGAAGCCAATAAAAGAAACTAACCATGCTGTCATCTTCAAATTAGTAGCCATTTCGATGGCAGGCGATAAAAGAGACCAAAAAGAAGCCGCTATCATAACACCTGCCGAAAAACCGAGCATCGCATCTAAGACATTCTTATTAACTTTTTTAAAAAGAAAAACTAAAGCAGCCCCGATAGCGGTCACGCTGTAAGTAAATAGACAGGCGATAAAAGCCTGAAGTACAGGACTAAAGTTTGAAAGAATATGTACCATATATTAAGATCATCTCCACAGTAATAGACTATGAAAGAGTTACAATAATGTATGGGCTCGGTTAATATTTTAAAATAAAGAAGAGGTGATAATTATATCGCCTCTTTATATATAAAGCAGAAGTAAATCATCTGCTCATTAATATTATGTTCTATAACTAGAAAGTTATACCAATAAATTCAATTTTTTTTAAATATTTTTCTAAACAATATTCCTCCAAATATAATTATATAATTACTTAAAAGAGCACCTAATATATAAGGGTATATCTTATAGGTATAAAAATTAAAATTAGTATTATTATGAAAAACGTTATAGGAGATGATAACTGCTCCTAAGCATAAAATAAAATTTAATATCTTACTATTTTTCTCTTTCTTAATATTTCCCTTTATGTAATAGAAGATCATCGATAAATTAATAAATGAACTTAGTATCCAGTGAATAGATAAAAAATTTTCAATTCGGTCGATAAAACCAAAGAGCGATATTCTCTTAAGTGATATATATCCGGGGTATTGATATAAGTCGATAAGATATTTTCCTAATATACCAATCGATAGAAAAGATATTAAAAAGATAACTACTATTCCAATTAGATAACTGATAGATATATACTTGTTAATTTTCTCTTTATCCACAATATTATTCTTTGGAAAAATAAGAAGCGTATATATTGGACCTAAAAATATTAATGTATTGACAAATCCTCCGAGGAGAGGCTTCTTAAGTCCAAACTCTAAGATTGGTTTTAAGTTATCGACATTAAACTCTTGAAATAAATATGCAAAACTAAAAAGGAAGAAGAATAGTACGATGACGACAAAGATACTAGAAACCCTCGTAAGTGTTTCAAACCCTTTATTTATAGCATAGAAAATAATAAGACCAAAGACTGATATAATAAGAGTAAGAGGTGTCTCTGCTAGATATTGAGAAACAATAAAATTACTCAAATTAAATAGTACTGTCATTCCAACGACAAAATATAAGAGTACAATAATTACATTTATGATATTACCAACAACTTTTCCAAAAATATGGACGGTCTTTTTATAGATGGGAAGATCACTCTCGTAATTAAAAATATAGAGAAATAGTAAGAGGGGAATAATACCTAGTACTGAGCCAATGGCTACACTTATATAAGTATCGATACTTGCTATTTTAATCGTGGTATATAAACTGAGCCCTATAGTTGAAGATAGTATGCAAAGCAAAAAAGAACTCGAAAACTGAAGGGCATTAATTTTTTCTTTCATATTCAATTCCTCCTAAAGTATTACCTTTCTCGTATAGTTCGATTTTAGAATTAACTTCTATTTCTAACTTTGGATAAACATCCTCATACCAATTACTGTCGTTTTCTTTAAAATATTTATTATCTGTCTTGTAGTATAAATCTCTAAATTTAAAAACATCGGTCTTATATTTATCTCGAATATTTATAAAAGTTTCACCCGCCATCTTTTCTATTTCTTTATTTAGTTTTTCTTCTAGGTCATCTATTTCTTTAACCGACCTAAGATTAGTCATATCGTTTACCTCTTTTATTCTCGAAAAACCTTCGATTGTTATCTTAACTTTGTTTTTTTTAACGTCAGCCTCTGTCTTTGTCTTAATTCTATTAGGTTCGAAGACGATGTATCCCGTATCAGTGTCCAGTCTTATAATCGTATTTTTTAGGTCTCCTCTAATTAGGTTTAGCATCTTTGATTCGTCTTCCGTTAGGTAGCCAAGTAATTTTTTGCCTCTGAAAATACCAGTTGTCTTTATTTTGACTGTGGCTTTCTGAACGGTGTCGGTAATGTTTTCTCTTTTTTCTCCTTCTTCGACAGGGCCCTCTACTACCATCGAGGGAAGGATAATTTCTAAATATGGATTAAGGTACATATTCGTAAGGTCATTTAAAGTAAGATTACAAGTAAGTCCAAGTATTTCTCCTTGCTTTTCGAGCGAATCTAAAATATTTGAAGAAGAAAGATCGTCTAATACGGTTTGAAGTAAGACTCCTTCGAGGGTCTTATCGTTTTTGGCAATTATAATTTTAAACTCCGAGCGCATCTCCGGGTCTCTCGTAAAAAAGTCGATGACATTAGGAAGATGATTTTCTACTACCGTCTCACTCAGTATCAAAATTTGCATCTGTGAGCCGTATAGTTGTTTGGGAGACTCTAAAACAATAGTTCTAAAGGCCTCCTGAAGCGATTTTTTCTCGGAACTGAAATTTATAAAGGTCGGCTCGCCACTACTTGAGACGTCCTGCTGTTTGATAGGATTAATAACTTGGGTAATTACTTTATAATTATCAGTCTTCTCGTCGTAGTCGATACTGATAGCGGTTACGATAGCAAGGTCATTTAGTTCTCTATAGTTATAACAACCACTTAAAAATAGCAAGAAAGTAACAAACATTCCTAAAAATTTAATCTTTCTCATTAATTACCTCCCTTGTTACATTATCAGTAAGAAATTTATTTCTCTTTTTTCTCGACTTTAATGGAAACTTTACGACACTATTTTTAATTCCTGCTTTCGATAAGGGAGCATAAGGTATCATAAATGGCTTTCCAAAAGAATTAAGCGAACACAAGTTAATTACGAAGAAGATAAAGACAATAAATACGCCAAACATACCAATTGTCGTTGCTCCTATCATGAAAAATAAGCGGTACCATTTAATAGCATTAATAAATTCAGTATCCGTAAATATAAGAGCACTAATAGCGGTCACCGCTTCGACGATAATCATAATAGGAGATACTATCCCTGCGTTTACAGCGGCCTCTCCTAAAATTAGAGCCCCCACTATCGATAGTGCCGAATTAGATACATTTGGTATTCGAAGGTCACTTTCTCTTAATATCTCAAAAGATAAAAGCATCAAAAGTGCCTCGAAAAAAGCAGGGAAGGGAACACTACTTCGCTGGGAAGCAAAACTAGTAAGAAACTCTAGTGGTAACATTTCCTGATTAAAGGTCGTAATAGCAATATATATTCCCGGAGTCATTACTGTTATAAAAAAAGCAATATATCTAAGGAATCTCGTTAGACTATTATTAAAACTTCTCGAGTCCTTATCATCTTCCGATATAAAAAAGTCATTAATAAATACCGGCATGATAAGGGCAAAAGGACAATTGTCGACGATTATTACCGTTCTTCCATTTAATAGACTATCACAGACTTTATCTGGTCTTTCCGTCGTCATAATAGTGGGAAAGATAGTCTTCATCTCATCTGTAATAAGATATTTAAGACTACTCGAGTCCGTCAGTTTATCAATTTCAATATTACTTAGCGCTTCAATAATTTTATCTCTAATTGACGTATCAGTAATTCCATCAATTGTCAAAATACTAATTTTGGTCTTCGTATATCTTCCAATTTCCATATCTTTATTCCAAATACTATTTGATTTAATTCTTCTCTTGATAAGTCCAATATTAGTTTCGATGTTTTCATTAAAAGCATCGAGTGGTCCTTTTAAGGTGGTCTCGGACATTGGTTTATCGATACTTCGAGATAGATTTTTTTTAACTTCTAAAGCAAGCGAATAATCATTTTCGATAAGAAGAATGACAAAACCATTATTTAAATATTTACATATATCACTGTATCCTTTAACTTCCTTAATTTTAATATTACTAATATTATTTTTAATCGTATCGTATAGATGATCTTTTTCATTATAAATTTTTTCGATTTTATCTAAACTTCTAAATATAAAATCTGATAGTTTATCAGAGTCAGTAAGAGTCTCATTATAGATAATATCTATTTTTGACTTTTTAATATATTTTTCCCGATATATAATATAGGAACTATTATCGGTATCTTTTTTTAGTTTATTTATAATTTTATCATTCATCTTTTTTTACACCTCATAATTATTATGCTTAAAATTACCAATAATATAATTTTTAATCTTCAAAAGTAGATATTATTTAATTATTTTTTAAGTCTCTTAGATTTTCCAAACTAGTAAAACAATCGTGATAATTTTAACGTCTAGAACAAGTGCTCAAAAAAACTTGACAAAGTAATTAAAAAGTGCTAACATATATACTCGATTTCAGGGGAGGTTTATATATTATGAAATTAAGAAACATTTTATTTGTTTTACTAGCAATTTTTATTACATTATTTGGTGTAAGTGTTAAAGCTGAGACAACTGCACCTAATAGTTACACAATAGCAGCTAAAGATTTACGTTTCCTTTATGGAAAAAATTATTTAGGAAGTGGAACAATTCAATTTAGATACAAGCAGACTACTGATGGAAAAGTAGTTTATTGTACCGAGATTCACGATTTGATGCCAACTTCTGGAACCGAGGTGTACAAACTAAATAAAGAGTTAGATGCTAGATTCGTCTATGTTCTCGAAAATGGTTATCCAAATAAGAGTATTACAGGTAACAATGACGAAGACTACTTTATTACAGCACTTGCTGTTTGGTACCTAGTATCACCAAATGATAGTGTCTTTACAAACTTTAACTTTACTAATGGTACATATCATGGTTCATCATCTACTGTTGCCAAAGAAATTAGTAAATTAGTAAATAACTCAAAAAAATATGTTAGATACGAGCCGACAATTAAAATTAAAAATCCTAGTAGTGATTTAACATTATCTAGTGATAAAAAGTATTATGTAAGTTCAGCTCTTACTGTTACTACTTCTGGTAATATTACCAATAATACTTTCAAAGTAAGTTTAGATAGTGCACCAAGTGGAACTATCGTAACTGATAAGAGTGGAACTTCTAGAAGTGTCTACGGAGTAGCGGAAGCCTTCTACGTTAAAGTGCCAGTATCTAGTGTTACAAATAGTGCAGAAGTTAAAATAAGCACATCTGCTTCTGGTACAATGGGAAGAGCATACTTATATTCTCCAACTAGTAATTCTGCTTATCAGTCTACGACTACATTATATCCTGAGAAGTATAATGTAAAAGATAGTACTAATTTCAAAGTTACTGTTAAAAAGGAAACTCCGACAAATGTCGAAATTATCAAAATAGACTCTACTACAGGAAAAGCCCTTAAAGGTGCTAAGTTAACATTGAAAAATGCGAGTGGTGAAGTAATTGAAACTTGGGAGACTACTGAAGAAGCAAAAGTATTTAAAGGATTACCTTTAGGTAAGTACTATATAACTGAAGAGTACGCTCCCGATGGTTACATTCTAAGTTCTGAAACTGTCGAGTTCGAACTAAGTAGTACCAATAAGAGTGTTAAATTATCATTTAAAAATACTAAAGAAGATGTTAAAGATATATATATAAGCAAGCAAGATGTAACTAACAAAAAAGAGTTACCAGGAGCTCATCTCGAATTATACGATGAAGATGGAAATCTAGTCGAAGCATGGATTTCTGGTAAAGAGCCTCATAAGATTAAAGGTTTAAAACCAGGAAAATACTCATTAAAAGAGACTTTGGCACCTGAAGGATACGAACTTACTAGTGAGACAGTCGAGTTTGTTGTCAAAGAAGATGGAACCGTTGACGGAAAAATCGTCATGTATAACAAGCCCGAGACATATATTCCAATGGAAAACACGTCTTCGTTTAAAACTATTACAGCATCCTTAATAGGAATAGTTATTATAGGTCTTGGATCTATGATAATATACAAAAACTACAAAAAGAATGAAGAAAATTAATTTTAAAATCCAGATAGCAGCGGGAGTAATACTGATAATTTGTGGTACTCTCGCTTTGCTTTCTAACTATATAAAAGATAAAAGGGATGTTGTATTTAGTGAAATGAATTTGGCTTTGTCTTCTTTTGATAAAACCTCTGTCACCGAAGAAGCGGAAGGAAATGACGAGGAAGAAGTAAAAAAAGAAGAGAAAGATGATACCTATGTTTATGAAGATTACTTAGGAGTTATGGATATTCCGAAGATAAACTTCCATCGTGGTTTTTATAAAAAAGATTCAAACTTAAATAATGTTAATTTTAATTTGTATGTTCATCCTATATCTAACTATCCCGATACTAATAAAGGAAATTTAATTATCGCGGGACACTCTGGTAACTACAATAACAGTTACTTTAGAGATTTGTATCTATTACAAATAGGAGACATCATTAATATTGACTATAATAATTCTAAGTATACCTACAAGATAGTAAATATCTACAACGAGGAGAAGACAGGTATGATAAGAATAATAAGAAATAAAGAAAAGACTGTACTTACACTAGTTACCTGTACGAAAGATGATGAATCTCATCAGACCGTCTATATTGCTGAATTAGTAAGTGTAGGTTAATTTAAAGAAAGGGGGGAAAATTAATATGACTTATTTATCAGTATTAGAAAAATTAAAAGTATTATTTGATATGATAACTAATTTTAAAATAGTTTTAGTCTTTGCTGTTTTAATGCTTGCTACTACTATTGCATATATAATTAAGAAAATAAGTAAGAAAAAGTATATGCTTCTAATGTTAATTATGTTTATTTTGTTATTTGGAATTAGTATTGTAAGTAACTATAATATTCTGACTAATACTTTTGACAATTTTACGACTATCTTTTTCCGTAATATTTATTTCCCTTCTATTTATGTATACATTGTTTTACTTATTTTAGTCGATATAATCTTTACGATTAATATCGCAAGTAAAAAGACGCGAAAAAGTTATAAAATTACCAATAGTATCATGTTTGTATTAAATAATATTTTGTTTGCTATCATTCTAAATATCATAGCAACAAATAAAATTAACATTTTTGAAATATCGTCATTATATACGAGTACAGATTTAGTTGCCATCTTAGAACTCGACATGAATCTTGGTGTAATATGGCTTTTTGCTATAATGACAATATACATAACAAATACTGTAAGTGACCGCCTTAAAGTCAGAAAAGAGTCGAAAATTACTGAAAGTGTTGCATCTTTAGATTTATCTAAAGAAAATACTAATACTTTGGTTTTGACTTCACCTGATGATAAGGTTGATAAATTACCTTTACCTACTGCTGAAAGTACTATTAAAATGCCTACGGCTACTTCGAATGTAGTTGAAGTACCAAATGTTATATCAAGTATCACTCCAAATACTTTAATACTAAATAGTACGAAGAAAGAAAGTAACAGTTTTACCTTCGATGATATTCTAAACGGAAATATTCCCGTTAGATATTATGAAAAGGAAAGCGTTGTATCTCCTTCAGGTGGTATCGTAAATCCGCAGGAATTATATGAAAGTAAATATCAAAATAATGCTTTTAAATCCGATGCTGTCATAACCAAAACTAAAGAAGTGGCACCGGCCGAAGTTCTTAAGGAGCCAAAGGTAAATATCAGTTACGATAATTTAGAAGATACTATTGATAAAGTAGAAAAAGTATCAAATAGTACCAAAGTTACTTTCGGTGAACTTGCAAGTGACATCAAAGTAGATACCAATAGAGAATTCTCCGGCAAATACAGTATCGAAGAGTACAAGAAAATTGCTGAGATGCTAAGAAAATTAAAAGACCGTACAAGATATTCTAATATCAGTATCGATGATGCTGTAGCAATTAGTTTGATAAGTAACTATAGTTTTGAAGATTGTCGTAAATTTAAAGAGTTACTAGAAAATAATCTAAATATTTAGATTATTTTTTTCATCTTCCTATAATCCTCAAAATTATGTCAACCAAAGTGACAACAGTCTTGCAAATACTCACTTTTTGTTGTACAATTATCTAGATGATATGTATTAAAATACTATCTTGAAAATTAAAAGGTAGTATGATAGATAAAATAACTTTAATTAGAAGAAAGAGTGATCGATGTGGCAGCAAAATATGATGAAAGTTCAATAAAAATTTTAGAGGGACTCGAGGCAGTAAGAAAAAGACCTGGTATGTATATTGGTTCAACTGACCGCAGGGGACTTCACCATCTCGTTTGGGAAATAGTGGATAATTCTATCGATGAGGCATTAAATGGCTATGGAAATCACTTGAAAATAGTTCTTCATAAAGATGGTTCTGTAAGTGTAACCGATAAAGGAAGAGGTCTTCCTACAGGGATGCACGCTTCTGGCAAGTCGACTCCCGAAGTAATATATACTGTCTTACATGCAGGAGGGAAGTTTACCGATGGTGGATACAAAGTATCCGGTGGACTTCACGGTGTCGGCGGTTCGGTTGTCAATGCCCTAAGTACAGTAATGGAAGTAGTAACTAGAAGAGATGGAGGAGAATATTATATCAAATTCGAAAATGGAGGAAAAGTATCCATTCCTCTTCGCAAGGTAGGAACGACTAATCGTACGGGAACGACTGTAAAATTTAAACCCGATCCTGCTATTTTCCCTAATACCACATTTAGTTATTCGACTATTTGCGAGAGAATGCAGGAGTGTGCTTTTCTCATAAATTCGCTTACTATCGAAATTGTCGATGAAATAGAGATGCGAAGTGAAAAATACTGTTACGAAAACGGGCTATCTTCTTTTTGTGAATACTTAAATGAGGGAAAAGAAGTTCTCCATAAACCTCTATGTTTTTCAAGTACGAAAGATAAAGTAAACGTATCGGTTGCTCTTCAGTATACTGATAGTTATTCCGAAAATATTGTCTCATTTGTCAATAACGTCAAAACTTCCGATGGCGGAACTCACGAAGTAGGATTTAAGACCGCTATTACGAAAGTTTTAAATGATTATGCCAAAGCGGGAAATTATTTTAAAGGGAAAGACAAAACTTTTGATGGTTCCGATGTCCGCGAGGGCCTTACGGCAATTATTTCTGTTCAGCTTCCCGAGAGTCTTCTTCAGTTTGAGGGACAGACCAAATCTAAACTTGGAACGCCGGTTGCAAGGACAATTGTCGAGAGTATCGTAACGGAAAAGTTAAAATTCTTCCTCGAAGAAAATAAACAAATTGCAACGCAAATTATTGGTAAGGCCATTAAGGGAAAAGAGGCAAGGGAGGCCGCACGAAAGGCAAGAGAAGAGACTCGAAAGGGAAAGGACAGCAAAAAGACCGAGAGACTTCTCTCCGGAAAACTAACTCCCGCTCAAAGTAAAAAGTCTCTCGAAAAAGAACTCTTTATCGTCGAGGGAGATAGTGCTGGCGGCAGTGCTAAGCAAGGAAGAGATCGAAAGACGCAGGCCATCTTACCACTTCGTGGCAAAGTATTAAATACCGAGAAGACGAGAATGGAAGAAATATTTAAAAATGAAGAGATAAATACTTTAATATACACTATTGGAGCAGGCGTGGGAAATGATTTTAATGTTAAAGACATAAACTATGGTAAAGTAATTATCATGACCGATGCCGATGATGATGGTGCTCAT
>CANQKK010000013.1 GCA_947624475.1 uncultured Bacilli bacterium | reverse complement strand
TGTTACCATCATCTTCATAACCATATTCACCAAAAGTAAATTCTGTTATAAATGGAATATCTCCAACTTTTTCTTTTATAACATCTACTACTTCATCGATACGGTTATCGATTCCAGCTCTTCTTCCACCACAATGTACTAGGAAGTAACTTTGAGCCTCCTCTTCCATTAAACTATCAAGTTTTTTAATAGCATTAGGATTAGCCTCAACTAACGAATCAGCACTACCTTCCATTAGTACAACAGCAGTATTAACCGCCAACTTAGCACCTATATTCATCGATAAATCATCATTAGCAGCCATTGGATGACGAATAGCAGTTACACTACCAATAGGATCTTTTACCCCGAGTGGATTAAAGATAGTAGCAGTAAGTAAATTACCCCCCATTACATCTTCTTCATTTTTACCAGTCCACTCACAATATTTTTTAACCGCAGGTACCCCATCTATCGATACCAACGTTCTATCTCCTTTTACCTCTGTAATAATTCCTGCTTTATCAGTTTCTTTATATTCTCCTGTATATAAATTTTTCATATAACTATCAGTATAGAAAAATGCTACTGCACATCCATCAGAAAATACTTCGTCATTACATATAATACTCCATTTACCTTCGACAGTATTATCCGCAGCACTTCCACCAAACATAGGGACTCTTCCAATTACATCTTCAATTCCCTTTAAATAAAATTCTTCTTCCGCTGGACTAGCAGTCATAAAGAAATAATTAGGAGCACAATTTTTACCTGCTTTTTTCATTGCTTCTCTAGCAAGTTCTCTACCCATTTCTCTAGCATCTTTATCTTTTGCATGACCGGCAACGCCAACTGTTAGATCTCCTCCAAAAGACATGATACCAGTATAACCATCTTCCGAATTAAAGTATCCATAATTCGTACATATCGCAGCACTACTAGTACATCCAACTACCGGAGTATCACCAATACTTCTAACTCCTTTCAAAATTTCTTTTTGATCTAGAACAACAGAAGTAAAAATAAGTCCTACTGAAGCACAACATAAATCTGCCATTCTTGCTGCTTCACTACCAGACTCAAACGAATTCTTATTTTCACTATGTCCTACTTTTGTGACAAGTCCTTTTCTTGTCATCTCTTGATTTCCTTTTTTGAAAAACATCACAAATACCACCTTTCTAGATAGAAATACCTATCTTCTAAATAAATTATAATATCGACACCTACCTTTGTCAATTTTAATATTTAACTAAACACAAAACTTTACATTTCATATTACAAAATATATTTATTATAACAATTAACATAACCAATATTTTCAAAAATCAAATAAATATTCAAAATTAACTTTACGAGGTTACCCTTAAATGATATAATAAATTTAGAGGTGGTATGTGTGATTAAAAATAATAAAAACAGTGTTACAATATTAATAACGGGCTTTTTATCAGTTATATTGATTATTTTTTGTGCTGTCAAAAAAGATGATATTATAAACAAGTATTACGAATATACCATCGATAAAAAATATTCTAAAGCCGAAATAAATGAATATTACTTAGACTACGATTTTGATTATGCTAAAAATTACACAGATACGACTATTAAAAATCGAAATAACCTCATAAATTTTGTTTATTTTGCCCTAAATAGTGGTATAAAAGAAACCGAAAGATATATCGATAGTTCTTATACTACATATTTAGATGATATTAAAATGATGACGGCAAACGATGGTAAAGAGTTCAAAGAAATTATAGCGAATTTAAATAATTATGTTCACCCTTATAATAGTTCTAACAATATTAAATTAAACTATGGAAGTCAATATAAAATAGGAATTACAATAAACAAAATATATACCGATCAAGAAATAAAAGAAATTAATAAAGTAGTTGACAAAGTAATCAGTGAAAATATCACTAATAGCATGCCAACTAAAGAAAAAATTAGAGTCATTCACGACTATATTATCAACAATACCGAATATGATAAATTAAAATATTATAACAAAGATGATGATACATACAAATCTAATACCGCTTATGGAGTTTTAATCGAAGGATATGGAACATGTAACGGTTATGCTGACGCCATGGCCATTTTCTTAAACAAAATGAATATAATCAATCATAAGATAAGTAATGATGAACACATATGGAACCTTGTTTATTTAGATGGTACATGGTATCACTTAGATTTAACTTGGGATGACCCAATTAGTGATTTAAACATCGGAAGAGATACTTACTTTCTCATAACTAATAGTACCCTTAAAAAAATAAATGATGGTACTCATAACTTTAATCAAAATATCTATAGTGATGCTATCAAATAGCACCACTCTTTTTATAAACTAAAATATATACTATTGACCCAATCAAAGCAGAAAACATATCGCCCATTGTATCATAAAGTCCAATATCTATATATCCCCCATATTCCTTTGTCAAATCTATATCATTAAGTAAAACCTTATCAACTTTAATTACTAAAGGTCTCTTATCATCTAAAGCAAACTTATAAGAAGTAATTTCTTTGACTATACTATCCTTTTGCATATCTTCGTGAAAAACTCTATCTATTCCAAATTCAGTAAGTTCCCACACAGCAGCAATTCCCATCGACATCATCAAAGAAAAAACAATAATCAAAGCACTACTATAACTTCTATTAATTTTTTTCAAAACATAAAAAGACATCCCCGATACAATAAAACCACTAAGAGCATGAATAATAATATCAAAATAAGATACTCTAACATAAAAACGAAAAATTTGTCCTAAAACTTCAGTCATTAAAATAAATAAAAAGATAAGTATTTCAATTCCATCAGAATACCCTATCTTTTTTTGTAACCTCAAAGAAACACATAGAAAAAATAGAGTTACAAGTAAAGTAAAAAAAGTAGTAAGTTCCCCTAGTACCAAAAATATCAAGCACAATATAGTAACTACCACTTTAATAAACTCTAATATTTTATTTATCATATGTACTCACCTAAGTAAGTATATTCAAAACCATTTTTCAATATCAGTAATTTTAGTAAGCGAACTAAAATTATTAACAATAAGTAGAAAATATTTTCATATTTAAAATGCATATTCCGAAAGTAAATATATCAACATTGCAAACACGAAAAATAACATACCAAAATATATACAAGCAAAAGGTATATTTATAGAACTTTTCTTTTTTTCTTCATTCTTCTTAACACTATTTTCTTTTTTCACCGTATCATATCCTCCTATTAACTAAGATAAGAATACCACATTTTAAAATCTTTTTCAATATTTTTTCTATCTTCATATAATGGATGACAATAATTTGTCATAGTATATAATACCTCCTTCAAATGACAAATAAATTACTTAGAAAATATTATCCACGATTACAAAAAGTAAAAAAAATATTTTTTTTCATTTTAGGTATTCACAAATAAGAAAAATATGATATAATATTAACTGTACTTGGTTATGTCTCCTTAGCTCAGTTGGTAGAGCAACTGACTCTTAATCAGTGGGTCTAGGGTTCGAATCCCTAAGGGGACACCATTTTTTATGTTTTCGATAAAAGTACTTGTCAATTTTTTTCATCTATGATATAATGTAGAGGCAGAGAAAAATGGGCTTGTAGCTCAGGTGGTTAGAGCGCACGCCTGATAAGCGTGAGGTCGATGGTTCAAGTCCATTCAGGCCCACCATTTTTTGGCCCGTTGGTGAAGTGGTTCAACACACATGCCTTTCACGCATGCATTCATGGGTTCAAATCCCGTACGGGTCACCAATTATTAAAATAAGCCTTAATTAAAGGCTTTTTTATTTTTTTTCCATACTACTTGAAATAAATATACCAAGTACCATTAAAACAATACCTAAAACAAAATCCAATGTTGTAAAACTTTTTTGAAAAGACTGAATAGTAAGAAGAAGAACGCTAGATAATAAAACACCTAAGATAAAACTATAAGTCTTTTTTTCATATCTAGTAAACAAAATATTTAACACTTTAACAACTACAAAAATCCCCAATATAAAACCAATACTAAAAGGAAGTAATATTTTTAAATTAAGTAAAATCATCGAAATATTAGTTATGTTACTAATCGAAGAAATAATACTATTATATGTTCCAATTATTAAAAGAAGAGCCGTACTACTAATACCGGGAACAACTGTTCCAACAGCTTCTGCAAATCCCGAAAAAATAAAGATTAACAGATCAGAAATTCCACCCTTTAAAATATAAACATTATTAACATTAGTAATTGATATAGCAAAGAAGATAACTAAAGTTATAAAAGTAACATAATAATTTTTCTTATTGACCTTTTTACTTATAAAAGAAATACCTCCAATTATCAGACCTACAAAGAAAAGCATTGTCATCAAATAATATTTACTAAGTGTATAATCAATTATTTTACTAAATATAATTATCGATACAATAATTCCCAAAGCAATTGGCAATAAATATTTTATACTTTTTCTCTTATTTTGCTTAAAATTATTAATATAATACAATGATGTATCATATATCCCCATTATTATCGCAAGAACTGCTCCCGACACACCAGGTATTATTTTTCCAACCCCTACTACAAAACCTTTCAAAAAATTTTTCATCAATGTATTTCCTTACAAAGTCCTTCCTCTGGTTGATAAAAACAATGATTTTTATATTTACCAGCAAATTCCTGATCCCACCAAGTACTACTACAAGCCGTTCCTGACTTAGGTGCATAAAACCACAGAGCATTAGTAGCAGGATAATAATATTCCCCTCTTATTACTCTTTCCGCTAGCGACATCTCCAAGTCGGTTGGATTACCATAAAAAAGTGAACTCCTAGTTCCAGAAAAACCTCCCGGATTTTGATAAATCATTTCAGAAATAGATCTTATATCTTTAAAAGTAAGACAATCAGCAAGTACTCTATTAACTCCCACATTACCGACCATCAACATTCCGAGATCTCCTTCTCCTACCGCCTCAGCACGCATGAGTCTAGCAAGCAATTCTTTTTCCTTTTCAGTATATTTAATAACCATCTACATCACCAATATATTATATTAAAAAAATAGTATATTAATACTATTTTATCAATAAATTTAATGCTTCTTGTAATTGATCATCAGTATCATATGAAGGATTTTGATAATAATTTTCTGATAATACCACCTTGTTAGTAGGAGTAACTCCAACTTCATTTATAAAGTTACCATCAGGTGTAAGCCATTTTTGGGTTGTATATTTAATCATACTACCATCGAGTAACTTCTTTGTCTGCTGTACAGTTCCCTTACCATAACTATTAGTTCCCACAACAAATCCACCATAACTTTCTTTAATTGCAGACGCTAATATCTCCGAAGCCGAAGCCGAATCTTCATCAATTAAAACAGCAATTTTATAATTTCTTTTTTCCTTGGTAGTATCTTTTTTATTCTCTGTTTCCGAACTACTTTCTAACTTATATATTATTTTCCCTTTTTCCAAAAACAAATTAGCAATATCGGTTACTGAAGACAAATATCCTCCACTATTTCCTCTAACATCAATAACAAGTCCATCTATTTTTTGTTTTTCTAAAGATATCAATTCTTTTTTAAATTGTTTATAAGACGTACTAGAAAATAACGCAACATCGATATATCCTATTTTTTTATTATCTTTTTCTAACAATTTCCCTGTAACATAAGGAATCTCAACTTTACTCAAGTTAATTGTAACATCCTTTTCTTCATCATCCCGTAAAACTGTCAAGACGATTTTATCTTTTCCACTATCTTTTATATAATTAGAA
The DNA here is from genome assembly GCA_947624475.1 of uncultured Bacilli bacterium. Classification (GTDB taxonomy): domain Bacteria; phylum Bacillota_I; class Bacilli_A; order RF39; family UBA660; genus CAG-302. Next base: position 6,303 of record CANQKK010000013.1, on the reverse strand, counting down.
ACATCATCACCATTTTTATCCAAATAACTTTGTCCATCTACTTTAATAACAACATCTCCAATTTTCAAACCCGCTTTACTCGCAGGAGAATTATCAAACACATCAATAACCACAATTTTATTATCAGAATAAGTAACTATACTACATCCTATTCCCTCGTAACTACCATTTATCGTCTCATCAAAAGAGTTAGTATCATCGATATTTGAATAACTAGTATAAGAATCTCCAACCGAAGAAATCATCCCTTCGACAGCACCATCAATTAAAGTATCCTTATCTAAATCACCATAATAATTATCGACAATAGCGTAATATGTATCTACTACTTTATCCAAATCTTTAAGTACTGCAATATAATTATTACCAGTAAACAAACTAACAGAACCAAAGCACATTAAAAAACCTATTCCAAGTGAAAAGAACATTACTGCCAAAACTTCCTTCGTTGTAAAAGTATCTTTTTTCTTTTCATGAGATAATCTCATGCTTTTTAATTTATCTTTAAATTTATTATTTTTCTTTATTTTATCTTTATTCTTTACCTTTTTTCTTTTCTTAAGCACAAAACCATCTCCACATTAATTTTATCATAAATGATCAAAAAAAGATATAAACATTTTAACATTTACCCAAAAAACTATTAACAATCATGTTAATAGTTCGCTAATACTTTTCTAATTATACATTTTTAATCTAACGACTGGGCATATACTTTTATCGTACCAACTAAAGCCGAATTCATATATTCATTAGTTATCGTATCATAATCTATCCACATACCAAGTTTTAAAGAAAGAGTCTCCCTTGCTCTAAGCATACCAGTATGCAACAAATAAACATTATTTGTACTATTTTTTTTAAACATATCAGAATTTCTTACATTATTATCGAGAATACCATTAGTAATTTCGCCATTTGTAAATACATTAAAGTGAATATATTGATTAGCAAGCCTTTTACCTACTCCATATTTATCATAATTATTAGATTCCTCTAATACGACAACATAGTCAACTTCTGAATTATTACTATTAGTCAAAGTTATATCTTTAATATCCATTAAATCTTTAATATCCATCTTTTCATTAGAATCACTATTATCGATTATTTCTAAAATATTATCATCATAGACAATATGTTCAGATTTTTCTACCATTATACTAAGTCCATCTTTTATAATTTCAGCATAACCATTTTCATAATAAATTATTCTTATTCCATCATGTATATTTTTCTCTTCTTTAATAGAATAATTTTCTCCATTTACAATAATAAAATTACCTTCTTTTATCACACCATTTGAATAATAAATTTTTCCATCTTCATTCTTTATTGGTACCGATATAATACTCAAATTAGTATAAAACTTACTATCAGTACTTGTAAAATTAGTATCTCTAAGAAAGAAAGTTACATTATCCTTAGTTATTTCTACTGTTCCATCAGAAAGATACAATATTGTAATACCAAGTTTATCATTATTTTTATATTCCCCTGTAACCATTCTTGTATCCGCCTTAGCATTTATTATTCCATCTTCCGAAATACCATATTCCTCACTTACCGGAAATACCCTCATATAACTTCCATCGTCATACTTAACCAAAGCTGTTTTATCAGAATAAAAGACAATTACTCCACCAGAAAACTTAGATTCTTTTATTTTAATTACAGCACCCTTTAATTTTTCATTAGATGAAATACTACTATTAAACAATCTGTTGGCATAATCTTTCGTAATAGGAAGACCATTTAAAATACTATTATCACTTCCATCAAACTCTACTACTACCCCATTAGTTTCATAATAAGCAATTTCTGATCCCTTAAGATTAGTCAAAGTAAGAAAAGCCGCTCCAACAAAAATACTAAACGATAAAAGAAGTGCAATTATAAATATTAATCTTCCATTATTTATCAAAAACCATACAAATGCAGAATGTTTTTTTCTTTCTTCTTCGACAGTTATTCTACTTTCTTCATTCTCGTATTTTTTAACATGAAAATCATTCGTTTTAGCCATTTCATCACCTTCTTACAACAGACATCTTATTTGCTTTTCTCTTACTCTTTTTTCTTATATTTCTTCCTAATTTTACGATATCATAAGAAAGTACCGCTAAACAAGGAATTAAAACAACCACTATCAATACACCTCTCGAAGCAAGTAAATCTTGAATATAACCAAGTTTAGGTATCTTAAATATTACTTCTCCAATAACATTATAATCATCTGCTAGAGTAAAGTCCTCCGTATTATTAGCATCACCCTTAGTCTGAAAACTATATTTACCAGTAGTAGAATCATAATAAATATTTTTTATTCTATGAGTTACAATAATACCGGACATTCTAGTATCTGAAGATAAGAAAGTAATTATATCTCCTACTTTTAACTCTTCAGGCTTTCTCTTCTTAGTAACAACAACATCTTTAACATTTATCTCTGGAACCATCGATCCAGTCAAAACAACATAAGCATTATATGCAGGAGGAGTAGTATCACCCTTCATTGCTCTTATTTTAATATCCGCTACATAGACAAGTAGAGCAAGACCAATTAAAAGTAACCATATAAATAACGCATACGAAATAACACTAGATATAAATCTTAAAGGATGTATTTTTTCCCTTACTACTCTAACCTTGTAATGTCTTACACCAAAATAATTTTCATTTGCATAGTTATCATTCATACACAACTCTCCTAATTTTATTCTAAACTAATTGTATCAAATTTTTTCAAATATTACAACAATATTTAAACAAAAATTTATTAATTACAAATTTTCATTTCTTGTTAGATGATGATATTAATTTTTTTAATTTTTATAGTATTATCCATTTCTGACATTTATTAATTCCTTTCTTTTTTAAAGCAAAATATATTATAAATTACTAACATGTTTTTTCAATGCTGAAGTGTTGCACTTCAAACAAAAATTTTCCTTAAATTAACATTTGACAAAGAAATAATTGTTTGATAAAATTGTAAAAGAAATGGGGCTGTTATTGGCTTCGACGAGAATTTTAGTATTTGACTAGCAAGACGTAAATCTCGCGTAAAGAGATAAAATTAAATATAACTGGAAACAGCTACAAAAACGCTGTTGCATATGCCTAGTTTAAGGTAGCGACAGGTTCTACTAATTCTTTGTCTGTGAGAATTAGCAAGGACTTATAAAGCAGACTATATTATGATTTTTGTTTAGACTTCATAACGAATTAAATAAACTAGCAAGTGATTATGATAGTAGACTTCTCTATTCACTTTGCGAAATCAAAAGTCTACTAATCTTGTAGAAGGTTAAATAACTTTATTCGCGGACAGGGGTTCGAATCCCCTCAGCTCCACCAGATAGATACCAAACTCGAACTTTTATGTTCGAGTTTTAATATAATGAAATTTATGCTATAATTTTTATAGATTTTAATTGATATAATTGCCAAAACACCTAGGTAATTATTTTGTCATATACAAAAATAGTTAATTATGGAGGTTTTATATGAGTCATATTTTATTTCATATACCACATTCATCTTTAGTAATTCCAAATATGTTTTGGAGTATTTGTATTAAAGATATAAATTATATAAAAAAGACGAATCTTTTTTTAAGTGACTATTTAACAGATAAACTAGTTCCAAATTATTGTACTAAATTGATATTTAAATATTCTAGAATTTTTTGCGATGTAGAAAAATTTAAAGATGATTCTAAAGAAATTATGGCTAAAAAGGGTATGGGTGTCATCTATACAAAAGATTGTGAAAATACTATAACTATTCCTAATAAAAAATATAAAAATATTATAATAAAGTCTTATTATAATAAACATCATAATAAATTAGATAAAATTTGTAAAAATATACTAAATAAATATGGTAAATGTATAATAATTGATCTTCATAGTTATTCTGACGAAATGGTAGAGAGGCTATTTAACTGTAATAATAATCCAGATATTTGTTTAGGAGTAGATTCATTTTATACAGATCAAAATCTTATTAATATGACTATTAAACATTTTAAAAAATATGGTTATTCTGTTGAAATAAATAAACCTTATACAGGAACAATAATCCCTAATAAATATATAAATAAAAAAGACAATAGACTAAAATCAATTATGTTAGAAATTAATAAAAGAATTTATTTAAATAATAAGGATGATTTTTCTAAATTAAAAAATTGTATAAACGATTATTATCAAAAACTTCAAAAATTATAATAATGTTATAAAAATACATATTTTTCATCTCCTAGTCGAATAAATCACTCAACAAAATATATTCACAATTTTATCCTTTTCTTTATTAATAGAGGTCATTTTAATTTTCGGTTTTCGATTCCTAGAATTTTTTGATAAAATTAAATCATAAAACTCAATACCACAGTTACCATAAATTGCCTTTATTTCATCAAATGTAATACCTTTAGTATACCATTAAAAATATTTTATATAATGAAAAAGGACAAGTTATTGATAACAATACACTTGTTGCTATTACACTGCTTATTTCTCAATCTAATCCTAAAGAAAAAGATATACTAATTGACTTGGTAATGAATTTTTTAGTTTCAAAATAGATTTGACCTAATATCAGCCTCCTACGGGGAAGAAGGAAAGTTGGTACAAAATTATCTCCAGGTGATATTGTAGTAATTTCTGCAAGAGAAGTGCAAAAGTGATTGTTGCTAAAATATGTGAAACTATTTCACAAGGTATTTTTGCTTCTGTAGTATTAATTCTATTTGTATTACCTGGTGTATTTGATACAACAGTTAAAATAATTTGTAGAAAAGGATATTATAAAGATTATGATTAAGTAAAAATTAGAAAATAAAATGAACGATAATAATTTTGAAAAATGATATTTTATTAAATAAATTAAAAATTCTATAAGGTAAAGTAAATGTTAGAAAAATATAATGAAAGACAGGTTAAATATGAAATATGAAGTTATCAAGTGGTATTCATTCATCTTTATCTTTGTATTTTTAGGTAATCTTGTAACTGATGGTGTTAATGGAAATAAAATCATTGAGATAGTAAAAAAACTTTAAGGAAGTAATTTGTTAAAAAATAATACTTTATATAAAAGTACTAATCTTTTTTGATTAGTACTTTTTCTATGTAGCTTACTACTTTATACATGATGATAGAAACTATCATTAAGATGATGATTCCTGCCATGACAAGATTTAAATTAAATACTTGAGAACCGTACATTATTAGATAACCGATACCTTCTTTTGAAACTAAGAACTCTCCCATGATAACTCCGATTAGTGACATACTGATATTTATTTTTAGACTGCTTATAATGGTTGGATAACTACTTGGAAGAATTGCTAATTTAAAAATTTGCCATTTGGTTGCTTTTAGCGATCTAAGTAAATTTATTTTGTTTTTATCTGTTTCGTTAAATCCATTATAGACAGTTATTATGGTTACGATAACAGAAATAAGTAGAGCCATTATCATGATAGAATTTATATTAGCACCACAATATATAATGATAATTGGTCCTAGTGCTACTTTGGGAAGACTGTTTATTACAGTAAGGTATGGATCTACTACTTTGTAGATAAAATTATTCCACCATAGGATAATTGCTATTACAATTCCAATAATTGTTCCGAGACCAAAACTTATAACTGTTTCGTAGATGGTTATCCAGATGTGTTTGTATAAATTATTTTGGTTATGTAATCCTATTATAGTACTTATAATTTTACTTGGAGAAGATGAAATAAAAGTATTAATTATTTCTAGTCTAGCGAGTATTTCCCATATGGCTATGAATATGATGATGATTAGAAGTTGAGTTAGAATGATAAGAAATTTTCTTCTTTTTCTTTTCTTTAGATATTCTTTATGTTCGTTACTATACATGAATATCGATATCCTTCCATATCATATCATAGTATTTGTTAAACTCTTCACATTTGCGATTATTTATGGGAGTATTTTTATTTTTCATTTCAATATTATAGATTTTCTTTACTTTAGAAGGTCTGTTCGTTAAGACGATAACACGATCGGCCATAGTTATGGCTTCGGCGATGTCATGTGTTATCATTATGGTCGTCTTTTTTTCTTTTTTTATTATCTGCCACACATCATCAGAAACAGCAAGTCTAGTTTGGTAGTCGAGAGCAGAGAAGGCTTCATCTAGGAGTAGTATATCGGGATTAGTTGCCAGTGTTCTAATTAGGGCAACTCTTTGAGTGCAGTGAAGACACTTTTCTATTTTTTCCTTTATTTATAAGGGTTTGCGTGTGGTCTGATACAG
>CANQKK010000012.1 GCA_947624475.1 uncultured Bacilli bacterium | reverse complement strand
ACCCACTTATTATATCCATGTAATTTTTGGGAAATCCCATTTTATCTAAAACTTTTTCTATTGGTATTGTATCGACGCGACCATCTAAAAGTTCTATTTCATATTCTATTTCTTTCATCATAAGTCGAAATTCATCTTTCTTTAAAAGTATTTTGAAGATAATAATTGCTGCGAACAAATCATTTTTTCCATATATATATTCGCCATCCATACGAGGAATATCCATATATTCATGATATTTAGTTACTGGTATAGACCTTTCTGTTCGATGATCATAAACTATATCTTCGTGTGCACAGAGATTACGATAATTTGATAGAATAATTAAAATACTTTCCATTATCTCTGGAGTTGTATTAAAAATGTCTGCTATTTCAATTTTATCTACATTTTTTAGAATGGTATATAATTCACATACAATTCCAAATGACAGGACTTTTACTAGCACCCAAAGCGGAATATATCCATAGTTATTCATATAAAACATCGTAGCGCTATGAGTTCCAGCATTGATTTTGATTTGTCTTTTCATCTTATCAATTAAATCTCTTACTCTTCTTGCTTTGTCATGATCACTAGTGAAATTTTTTGGATGTAGATATTCTTTTTCTTTATATCCATACTTTTTAGACAGTTGATACGAGATGACTGACTTAAGTTGATTTTCAATTACTAACACGTTTTTAAAAATGATATTTCGAAAATTTCGATCAAAGCGAAATAGGGAATATAGTTCATTAAAAGTACTTCCACTTATAAAAGTATTATCTTTAGGAGAAGACATAAATAAATGCCTATAGCCCATTATGAAAAAGTAGTTTTCTCTAAGTAATACTTCGCTAGCATAATCTTCATCTTCGATAATAAGATTTTTATTTCTCAGAATTTCTAATTGTTCATTTATTGTTTTAAATATTTTTTCCACTCAGTACCCACTTTCCTTATCTTCTTTTAAAGTATATCATAAATTAGAAAAAAAATATACATTTTTAATAGGATTTTTATCACTTTCCTTTCAAAAATAATTCTAGTTCTAAATTGTGGGATAATTGTCAAAATATTGTGTTTTTTTCTGTTTTTTAATACCAATTTTATTGGGATGGTATTTTATTAATTTAAATGTTATAATTTTATTAGGTGATATTCTATGCCAAGTTCTATGACTCATAGTTATTTTAGTATTGATGTGTATAACAAGTTGGATAAAAAAATTAAAAATATCTTAAATGATAATCTTTCAATATTGAAGGCTTTTTCTCAAGGACCGGATTCTTTCTTTTTTTATGATTTTCATTTATCTAAAAGATCACATATTATTTATAACATTCATCTATTAATGCAACATTCAAAAATTAATGATCACTTTTTTTCGTTAATTAATTATATTAATACTAAAAAATATTATTCAGATCCTCACGTTTTATCTTATTTGATTGGGCAAATTTGTCATTACTCGCTAGATGTTACTGCTCATCCATATATTATTTATTATTCAGGTAGTTATAATAATAAGATAAAAGATACTTATAAATATAATGGAGTACACGAAAAAATGGAACTTGCTATCGATAATTATTTTATTCAAAAAAGAGAAAAAATTGAATGTTATAAATTTAAAATTCATAAAGAAGTATTTTCGATTTGTAGATTTGACAAGGCTTTGATGGATACTATTAATACTGTTATGAAAGAAGTTTATAATATTGATGGATTTAGTGATATTTATTATAAGTCTTTGGTTGATATGAAAAGATTTTATTTTATTTTTAATTATGATAGATGGGGAATTAAGAAATCAGTGTATAAAATAATGGATTTTATTTGTCGAGATAGATTTATTAAAAAGGAATCGCTATCTTTTCATATTGATATTAAGGATACAATAAAATATTTAAATCATGAAAAAAAAGAGTGGAATCATCCCTGTGATATTAATGAAAAATATAATTATTCTTTTGAGGAACTATATGATATTGCGATTGATAAAGCAGTAAATATAATAAATAGTGTCTATAATATGTTAGAAAAAGGAAAGATTGATGAGAGGAAAATAAATAATCTATTTAATAATTTGGATTATTCAACAGGGAAGGATTGTAATGGCGATTATAACATTAAATATTTTAGATTTTAGGAGGTATCATGAATTTTAGATTTATGAAAGAAAGTGACTTAAATGAAGTATCTATTCTCTATGAATTGTGTTTTCCCGAAGCATGTATGAAAAAAGAGCGAAAGGTTACGTATCGCGATGGCATACTTATTGCTATTTTAGATAATAAAATTGTCGGAATGCTAACTATTGATTATTTAAATGATAATTTTTTAGATGAAAAATGTGCTTACATTAATAATGTTTGCGTTCACCCGGAATATCAGGGAAGAGGAATCGGATATGATTTGATGAGGGAATGCGAGAAGATATGTAAAAATAACGGAACTAATTTAATGAAACTGACTTCGCAAAAGAGTAGAATTGCCGCTTACAGACTTTATGAAAAATGTGGCTTTTATATATATGACACTTGTGTATTTAAAAAATATATATAATTTGATTTATTAAAGTATATATTCTTTTTTTAATTATTCTGGAAATATATTTCAATAGCGTCGGCAATAGAATTAATTAGTAAATTTTGATAGTCTTCACTTCTTAGTGCATAATTTTCCCCCGGGTTGGAAATAAATCCTGCTTCAATTAGGACTCCTGGTGATTTGATAAATTTGTACATATAGTATGTGTTATCTTGTTTTATTTCTCTAACATTAGAAATCTTTTTTTTGAGGTGATCTGTTATAGTTTCGGCGATTTGTTTGCTATTTTTATTTTTGGTAGTATAGAAAACTTGAAGACCTTTCCAGGATGAAGATGTGGTCGAGTTTAAATGAAGTGATATATACATATTAGGAGAAATATCATTTATGAATTTGGCTCTATTATATAAGTCATTTCTCTTTCTATTAACAGTTGTTGTGGATAAATCATTATCTCCTTCTCTAGTTAAATATACGATAGCACCTCTTGAAGTTAACTCTTTTTCTAATTTTTTGGTTAAAACTAAGTTTAGTTCTTTTTCTACTATATTGCCACTTTGAGCGCCAGCATCTACACCTCCATGTCCTGCGTCTAAGATAATTACTTTGCTTATTAAATCTAATTTTTTTACAATAGCAGTAACCTTCGGTATGGAAATACATAGAAGAAAAAAACATGATATTATTAATAGTTTGTATATTGATTTACTCATATTACACCTATCTTAATATATGTTTTTTTATTAATAAAATAACTTTATATAATGATTAACTTTCAAAGTAACTTCCACCAATAAACTCTCTTAAAATGGAAACTTGAGGCACAAATTCACTTGGAATTGGTAGCACAAACTTGAGAAGTTCAATCAGTCTTTGAACAGTTTGGTAATTTGGATCATCATCTTTGATAGTAAATAGTAGTGGTTCGACATATGTCTTTAATACTCCAAGTTCATAGGCTAGACTTGTATTGAATATGACATTGGCATTATCTTGATACGGAAAAACATATTTTTCTTCACCCGCTCTTACATCACTCCAGTTATTTATGGTTTCTGAAGGAGTATATCCTCTCGTTCTACTATCTCTTACTATACGGCGAAGTAATCTGAGATCTGTCATACTAACTCTATTATCATTATCAATGTTTAGGTAAGTTAACGGACTAACGTAGATATAAAATTTATTCTTTTTAGGAATATTGATAAGTAGTTTTTCGTTTAGAGCATGTAGTCCTTCAACTACTAAAATATCATTTTCTTTTAATTGGACAACCCTCTTGTACTCTTTTTTTCCTTCAATAAAATTGAAAGTTGGTAATGTTACTTTAACACCTTTTAAAAGTTTACTTATCTGACTATCGAAGAGTTTGACATCGACTGCCGACAATGATTCAAAGTCTGGTTTGCCATTTGGTCCAAGTGGTGTGTTCTTTCTTTCTAGAAAATAGTCATCTATCGATATATGGGTGGGATTTAAACCTAAACTTTTTAAATATAAAGATAATTTCATCGATGTTGTCGTTTTTCCAGAACTAGATGGTCCTGATATTAAAATTATTTTGTAAGTTTCTTTATTTAAAATTATTTCTTCAGCAATAGACAAAAGTTTATAGTTTTGCATTATCTCAGATAACTGAATTATATCTCCGCTATTGTTATTGGTAATGAATTCATTTAATTCTCCTAAATTGTTAATATTTAAATTATTTCCCCAATTTGAATACTCTTCAAGACTGTTGAAGTAGTTATTATGATGAATATACTTCTTGGTCTTTCCATTATCGTAGATAGAAGGCATTTGAACTACTACTCCCTCATCTTTGATTACTGCTAGGTCGAAATATTTTAAAATACCTGTACTATATGGTAGATCACCTATTATATAACTATAATTTTCTTCTAGTTTATATAGTGTTACAAATTTACTAGTACGATAGAAGAGGCTTCTTACTTTATCTTCTCTCTTGATACTTTTATAGTATTCCATAGCATCGGCTTTGGATGTTTCTATTTTTATAAATGGTAGATCTTCTTCTACTTTTTTGAGCATTAGTTTTTTTATTTTTTTGATATCTTCTTCAGTAAATTTGCTATTTATCTTACAAAATACACCTTTATCGATGGAATATTTGACTATTATATTTGTATCCTTTCCAAGTACTTCGAGAGCACATATTTCAAAGAGAAAAAGCAGTCCTTTTTCATAAATTTTGTTACCATCTCTCGTATTTATATCATATAAGGATAATTTGCCATTTTTGAGTAAGGCATCTTCATAATTAATAATCTGATTATTGAATTTGCCACAAATTACTCCATATGGGTAATCTTTTTTTAAAGTATTAATTATTTCTCTTAGTTTTATTCCTTTAACAAACTCTTTCTTTTTGCCATTATCTAAAGTTATTAATATAGTTTGCATATATAATAACCTCCTTTTTTATTCTTTTGCTAAATTTTATTAAACTATTCTTTCTAATCATAGTCTCTTATCTAGTAATTATTATATCATAAATTTTTTTGTCACTCTTTTTTTGGTATATAAAATGCACTTATATATTATACTATTTGTAGGTGATAATTATGAACTTAGTTCCAACGGTTATTGAAAAGAACGAAATGGGAGAAAGGGTATACGATATATATTCGAGATTACTTAAGGATAGAATTATTATCTTAAATGGTGAAATTACTGATAATACTGCTAATGTAATTGTAGCACAACTCTTATATTTAGATAGTATCAACAATAATGATATAAGTCTCTATATTAATTCACCAGGTGGCAGTATTTCTGCTGGTATGGCTATATATGATACAATGAACTTTATTAAGAGTGATGTATCAACAATATGTGTGGGAATGTCTGCTTCGATGGCGGCATTTATACTGGCAATGGGGAAAAAGGGTAAAAGATGTATCCTTCCTAACGCGGAAGTAATGATTCATCAACCATTAGGAGGAGTACAAGGTCAGGCGACAGAAATTAAAATTGCCGCAGAACGCATCCTGAAACTTAAGAAGAAACTTAATAAATTACTCGCAGAGGCTACCGACAAGGATATTACTGTTATCGAAAATGATACGGAAAGAGATTATTTTATGGATAGCGATGAGGCTTTGGAATATGGAATTATAGATAAAATATTAAAATAGAACTCTTTTTGTAGAGTTCTATTTTGTTTTAGTGTTTCCAGTTTTAGTATAACCATCTAAACTTGTGCTAGATGACCATACTGTGTCTCTAGTTCTTTCGATATACCTATAATATGGCACGGTTACATATTCTCCAGATGGTTTTGTCTCTTGAGATTTATTAGACATAAATTGAACATTTAATTTTAATGGAATCAGAGCAATACCATTTTTATTATAATTTATACTGTTCTTGTTATTTATTGTTATATCAATATCGATATAAAATTCTCCTTTTCGATAATATGGCAATAAATTGTATGTATAACTTTCTTTTTTTAGAGAGTATACATCAATATCGCCACTATCGATACTACTCACAGGTTTATTTAGCATAGATGAATCACTGGATAAGTATTTGTTTGCTTCGCCACTTTTTAGTCCAGTTAAATCTTGAATTGTACTAAAGTAATAATTCTTGTTTGGGACTTTATTTAATTTTATCGTATATGATAAATTACTATCTTTTTCAATTTCACCTTTAGTTATATATCCAAGTGTATAATATGTTTGACTAGCAGCGGGATAGTAGTCATTTTTATTTTCGATATCTTCTCCTGATTTACTACCACGCATCCACTTAGAATAAGATACAGTCTCTTTTACATATTCATAGTATGTGACAGCAGAACTCTCACTCGAAGCACTCTGTGATGATGTACTACCTGAAGCATTACTTGAAGAATTGTTATCTGAACTACTGTTTGAAGCATTAGCAGAAGAAGTACTATTTGTACTATCCGCATTATTTTTGTCATTATTTGAATTTCCTTTGTTCTCGCTACAGTTTTTACAATTTTTGAATGAAAATTTTCTACTTATTGTATCTTTTTCTTCACCACATTTTAACGTTGTCTCAACTATATAGTTGCTACTTTTTCTAGTTATTTTAGCAACACTTTTTTTAGTGTCACAAGTAGTTACGTCATTTTCTTTTTGGGAAATGAGTAATTTTTTATCGATCATCTCTCCTAGTGTTATCTTAATGCTTTCATTTTTCTTCTGTGGCAAATCAATGGTTTTGAAATAATTTACTGCTGTATTTTCCATGCTATTAATATTTTGCTTGAACGTATCAGATAATTTCTTTCCCCCAACAATTTTTGCTATTATCCATATTATGATAAGTGACAAAACAAATATTATGATAATTTTGACAAGTAAACTTAACCAATTTATTCTTCTTTCTTTCTCCATAATAACCTCCCCTGAATAGTGAAAAATATACTTTTAATAAGATAGTACCTCAAAGAGTAAAATAGATAAACAAATGATGATTAATAATACTACAGCGATAACCGACTTAATAAGAATCTGCTCTTCTTTAATCAATTCGGTTATTTTCTCATTTTCAAGCATATACTTTTCCCCTAAAATTGTCATTTATTATAGCATACATACCATTACTTGTCAATATTTAAATAGGCAACTGTACATCCATCATTTAAGTTATCTGTATGATAGTTAATTACCTTTTTATTACTCTTTAAAGCGTCGTGAACACTCTTCTTAACTTGGCCGGTTCCTTTGCCATGAACTATTAAAATTTTTTGGTTCTTCAATTGTAAATTATCACTAATAAAATCTTCTGTTGCTACCCTTGCACTTTCGGTATCGTATCCATGTAAATCTATTTGAGGTAAATTTTTAAGAAATATGTCTTCCATAGTATTCCTCCGTTTCATTTTCTTATATAAAGTATAGTTAATTATAATAAATATGTAAATACTTTTAAACAAAAAAAATCACCTATATAGGCAATTTTATTATGACAGTCGTTCCTTTGTTTAAAGTTGAATTGTATATTAGTTCTCCACTATGGGCTTTTATTATTTCATCTGATAGTGCTACTCCTAGCCCTGTTCCAGATGATTTGGTAGTATAAAACATTTCTTTTACTCTAGATAAAGTGTATTCGTCCATGCCAATTCCGTTATCCTCAATAATTATTTTGATGTTATTTTTATTTACTTTACTATATAATTTTATTATTCCATCTTTATTAGATGCTTCGAGGCTGTTTTTTAGCATGTTTATTAATACTTGTTTTAATCTTTCGTAATCACCATTTATGTATATTTCTTTGTTCTCATCTTCTTCAAAAAGAAGTTTTATATCTTTAGTTCGCGATATTATTTTAAAACAGTCATAAACATCCTCGAGGAGTAAATTTAAATCTATTTGTTCTTTTACTATTTTTATTTTTCCTAATTCCATAAAATCAGTTATAATATTTAAGCTTCTACTTATTTCCTGTTTTATGATAGTTATACATTTGATAGCCTTTTGTTCATTTTTTATATCAAACATTTCGAGATATCCTTGGCATACCGCTAGTGGATTTTTTATTTCATGAGTTAGTTTGAAGAGAGCATCTTTAATATTTTTATCTTTTTCAAGAGATTTAATGGTGATATTTAAATTTTTTACTTTTTCGACTAATTTAAATAAATAGACAATAGAAAAACTAGCAAAATAGTATGTGAAAACGAGTATTAAAAGTTCAATAAAACTTTCAAACTCAATATTTATTTCTTGAAAAAAATACTCAAAAGATAGGAAAAAGCCTTGAATAACTGCAGTCGAAAGGATGAAACCTCCTTTACTTAGGTTCTTTTTAATAGCACATAAGAATAGTACAAAGTATGAAATATATTTTGTGATACTGATGATATACATCGAGTTATATGTGTAATAACAGTATAAGATATTTATTATCGATAAAAAAATGGCTATATTATGTTTTTTCTTGACATAAGCAATAATAATTGGAATATTGCAAAATAATAATATTTTATTACCGGCAGAATTTTGTCCAAAGTGCAGGCACAGATATAAAGAAGTAGTAAGAGCAATATTTAGAAGGAAATTATCTTCAGATTTTGTTATGTTATCTTTGTAGCAGACGATGACTAGGTAAATTAAAATAGGAAAAATTATCAATATTATATTTAATATAATATCTTCAAATGTTGAATAGAGCATAACATAAATCTCCTTTCAGTTTACACTATGAAGATATTATATATTTTTTGTTTGTCGAATTTTGTCGAAATATGTCAAAAAAAGAAATTTTTTGTCAAAATTTCTATTTTAAATCATCAATATATTTTTTTAATTTCTTAGCATTGGAACCGAGAATTATTTTTAATTGATCATCTATTTCTACAATTCCTTTGGCGCCTAGTTTTTTTATTCCTTCTTTATTGGCTTTTGTTATATCTTTTAGAGTAACTTTAAATCTCGACATTTCAACTTCGGTATCGAGAATATTATCTTTTCCTCCTAATAACTCTACTAATTTATTTAACTCTAATTTTAAATCTTTTTTATTTAGTTTTACTATAGTAAAGGCTATCATTAAAAGAACCGCTAGTATTATTATATATTGATATATTTCCATTTATCCAACACCTCTTGTTAATATTATACTACTTTTCGCTAAATATAACAAGATGGAATTTTTAAAACTATCAAATAACAATTTCGAGTGATTAAAATGATGCTATCGTTTCTTATTTGTTAACTTTATTTGTGGAATATCTTTTTAATATTTTCAAATATTTAAGTGGATTTTTAGAATTTTGATTAATGCTATACTGAAATTGTGAGTAGGAAATGAAGAGAAAATTTTTAAATAGTTCAATTGATAAAATTAAGAAAAAATATCCTGAATATGACCAAGAGAAACTTGAGGAAATTGAATATGGATTAGAGGGAATATATCTTACTATTACAAAGATGGTTGTTATATTTGCTCTTGCCTTTATTCTTAAAATTTTCAAGGAAGTAATCTTACTTATGGTGGCATACAACATAATAAGGACGACAGCTTTTGGAATGCATGCAAAAAAGAGCATTCACTGTCTTATCATATCACTTGTATTTTTTATAGGTGGAGGTCTCTTGTGTAAATATGTTAATATCTCTTATTATGTTAGAATTGCTATTGCTTCCGTATCATTTTTATTTTTAATAATTTATGCACCTGCAGATACCTACAAAAGACCTCTTATAAATGCTAAGAGACGAAAAATATATAAAATTATCACTATTATAATTGGTTTTATATATTTGATGGTGATTATAATATTTAAAAATTATTATTTATGTAATTACTTGTGTTTGGGGATTTTGGAAGCAACTTTGATGATTCATCCTTTAACATATAGGATGTTTCAATTGCCATATAATAACTATAAAACTTACAATGTCTCTTATAGTTAAGGTTATGGTAAATAGAATAAAAAGGAGGTATAAAAAATATGTTCGCATCTTTATTATCATGGCTTGGCTCATTATCTGCTTCAACTGGATCTAAGGCTTGCGTTATGTGGTTTTCTGACGAACCTAAAATGCCAAAGAGTCTACTTAATAAATAATAACTTTATAGAAAAATAAGACTAGTTATTTAGTCTTATTTTTTACTCACTTTTTTATTTGTATTCTTTACTGTTAATTCTTGAATATATAGTTTTTCAGTGATTTTTTTATTTGTTTCAAAAATATTATTGTCGCTTAATATTCTTTTTACTAAAAGAAGTCCATGTCCTCTTGTTTTTCCTTTAGTACTGAATCTTTCTTTACCAATTTTTTCTTGATCAATATCATTAATAAATGTATTTGTTATGATTATTTTGGCATCATTATTAATTAAGTATATTTCAATTCCTAATTTTTTATCTTCAGAAATACTACTTGCCTCGATAGCATTATCTAAGTATACACCAATAATTCTAACTAAATTCTTAAAAGAATTAGTTTCTAGTTTTCCAATAAACGACTTCTCAATTTGATTAGATATATTAACAGATACGTTAATGCCTTTTTTCTCTGCTTCATTAAATTTATAATAGAAAAAGCCCCGAAGTCCATTAGATGGTAAATATTTGAATTTAGAGTATTTATTCATATTTTCTGTTTGTTTGTCACCTATAATACTATCGATATATTGTATTATTATTTTTTCTTTCTCTTTATCAGTTATCTTACATTTTATAGTCATAAGTTCATTTTTAGTTTCATGAATTAATGTTCTTTGTTCTTCAATATCACTTTCATACGTTTTCATAACATCTAATAGTTCGTCATATTTTTTTAAAACAATTTCATTGTCTATCTTTTGTTTAAATAACAATAATAATACTACAAGAAGAGTTATAATTATTATTAAATAACTAATTATATTATTGTTAAATTCAAATGTTTTTATTAAACTGTAAAAAAATATTCCTATTGAGATTAATGTTGAGCATGATACTAATATTATCTTTTTATTAGTTGAAACGTTGTAATTAATTAATTTGTTCAATGGCTTACTAAAAATTATTGTTAACAATATAATCCAGCTTGCAACTGAAATATTACAAATAATTCCACCTGCAAGATGGTAATAATAATATTCTTTACTAACATTAAAAACAAATATACTCATTCCAATTGTAATTAGGTCAGCAATCATTGATAGTATTGAATACAAAACACTAACAAATATAGACTTCCCAGTACTTATTCTAAAGTTACATTTAAATACAATTGTGTATGATATAACGAATATAATCGTTTTTACCATTCCTTGCATGTATAGAAAAGCAAGAGCAGTTATAATATTTACGATCAGAAAACTTAATATTTTTAATTTTAAGTTCTTTTTATCATATTTTTTGAGAATAATCATTCCGAATATAAATACCGATATCATTAATATACCACATTTTAGGTATGCACTAATAACTTCTAACATTTTTCTTTAATCCTTTCCTTGCAGTTACTGTTAATAAATCTGTTGTTTCACCGTTTTTGAAACAGATGGTGAACTTAGCGTAATCTATTTTTCTAATATTTGATAAATTGACTAAACATGACTTGTGCGTCTGATAAAACATATCCCCTAATTGTTCTTTTAATTTGGCAATGGTCGAGGAAATAAATTTTGTTTCTCCATTCAGCAAATGAATAATACATTTATTTTGTGATGGAGATTTTTCAATATATGTTATTTCTTTATAAAAAATACGATTAAATGTATAATTGTAAGTAAAATCTAAGGTCATGTTTTTATATATTTTCTTTTGAATAATATGTTCAATTGTTTCTCCTAATCTTTCTTGATATTTGTAATATTTGGATATAAAATCAATTGCTTCCAATCGGGAATAAAAGATGTCATCTTTACATTCTGAATGGGCTGTTACAAAAATTATTTGACTTTGGTCATCAATTTCTCGAACTTCTGAGCCTATTTCAAGTCCGCTTACTGTTGGCATTTCAATATCCAAAATGTATACTTTCATATCCCAAGGCTCTTTTATTAGGGCTTTTAATTCTTTGTTATATTTGGTGAATTTATATACTTTATATTCTAATTCGTGATTCATCATTACTTTAGTTACTGTCTTGCTAGCAATATTTAGTGCT
>CANQKK010000011.1 GCA_947624475.1 uncultured Bacilli bacterium | reverse complement strand
TTATTTAGGAGGTAAAATGAAAAACAAATATCGAACTATTTACTGCGGTGAACTTCGCAAAGAAAATATTGGTGAAGAAGTAAAAGTCGCCGGCTTTTTAGATAGCAAAAGAAATCTAGGTAGTCTCGTCTTCATGACGCTTCGTGATGAGACGGGAATAATTCAGTTAATCAGTGAGGACATCGAAAAATATAAAGATTTGACGAGAGAGAGTTCTCTTTCTGTAACTGGAACTGTAAGAGCAAGGGCAGAGGGAATGACTAATCCCAATATGAAGACGGGAGAGGTCGAAGTAGTAATATCTTCGCTCGAAGTACTTGGAAAATCACTTCCCGTTTTACCATTTGAAGTAAAGCGAAGTACTGAGGCTTTTGAAGATACAAGACTAAAATATCGTTACCTCGATCTTCGTAATCCTCTCGTTCACGATCGTATTCTCTTCCGTACCGAGGTAATTGATTATATAAGAAAAATAATGAAAGAGATGAAATTTACTGAAATTCAAACGCCAATTATTACGGCATCATCTCCCGAAGGAGCAAGAGATTTTATTATTCCATCTCGTAAATATAAAGGAAAATTTTATGCTCTTCCGCAGGCTCCCCAAATATTTAAGCAACTTCTCATGTGCTCGGGATTTGATCGATACTTTCAAATAGCCCCTTGTTTTAGAGACGAGGATCCGCGAAGCGATCGTCTCTACGGTGAATTCTATCAATTAGACCTCGAAATGTCCTTTGCTACTGACGAAGATATCTACGAAGTTGGTGAAAAAGTTTTCTACCAAATTTTTACTACTTTCGGTAAGAAAAAAGTATCTAATAGACCATTTGTCAGAATACCATATAAAACTTCGATGTTAAAGTATGGAACAGATAAACCCGATTTACGAAATCCTCTCGTAATCGAAGACATAACAAATATTTTATCAAAGAGCAGTTTTGAACCATTCAAGACGAGCCTGATAAGAAGCATAACCGTAAGTAATATCGACAAATCTAATTCTTGGTATAAGACTATCGAAGAATACATAAAAAATAGTGGCGGTAAGGGACTATCTTATATCAAAGTAGGAGAAGATTTAACCTTTAAGTCTTCGATCGATAAATTCTTAGATGATGATATTCGAAGCAAATTAATAGACTACTTAAATATCAAACCAAATAGTACTATCTTTATTCTTGCTGATGAAAAAAATAACATAAATAAATTAGCGGGTCTTCTTCGTACTAAATTGGGAGAAGAATTAAATCTAATCGACAAAGATCGATATGAATTTTGTATTATAAACGATTTTCCAATGTTTGAATATAACGAAGAAGAAGAAAAATGGGATTTTGGACATAATCCATTTAGTATGCCACAGGCAAATTTAGAGTCACTAACCGAAGATAATCTCGAGAATATTTTAGCATACCAATTTGATTTTGTTTGTAATGGTTACGAAATGGCCAGCGGTGCCGTTCGAAATCACAGTATCGAAGTTATGGAAAAACTCTTCGAACTAGCAGGATATACCAAAAAAGACGTCGAGACAAAATTCAAATCTCTATATACTGCTTTCCAATACGGAGCACCACCGCACGCGGGAATGGCTCCAGGAATCGATAGAATTTTAATGCTTTTAAAAGACGAAGAAAATATAAGAGAAATGGTTGCCTTTCCACTTGCCTCAAATGGAGCAGATGCCATGATGGGTTGCCCATCGGAAGTATTTGAAAAGCAACTTCAAGAAACACATATAAAAATAAGAAATTAACTAATCTAGGGGGAAGTTATGAGAAAACAAAAAAATGACGAAATGGCTATCATATTTAGAGCCAAAAACTATCAAAATGGAAAACTAGAGTACATTCCTGTAGACGTAAAAAAAGGAAATTATGATGAAGAAAATGATATGTTTATCGATAACAAAGGAACCGGCTATTACCATATAATCTTAGAGCCTGCCTCTTACGGTTACTTCTCTTGCACTGATATTCAAAATTATCAAAAAGAGCATCCGAAAGTACCCCTTTCACTACTAAAAAAAGTAGTCCTCCATGAATACCAAAAGAATACTTACGAATATATTATCGAAGATGAGACAGAAGCGCCGGTTATCCTTATAAAACCAAAAAAGGAAGAAAAAAGTATAAAACCACTAATAGACTCGTATATGATAATGTACTATACTAAATATTACGAACGATTTATGTCTGATGTCTTAAAACTAACGATATCAATTATAGAATCAGAAAATAATAAAAATGAAATAGAATTTACAACGGAAGATCAAGTTTCTCAAAGAGAAAAAAATTTACTAGAAGAAAAAGGTAATGCCGAAGAAAATAGTTGTAATACTTTAATAGAAAATAAAATTGATGCCGAACTATTATATAATGCTGTTACCAGTAGAGTAGTAGGGCAAGATGACCAAATCAAAAAAATTATTACTGCAATATGGAAACACTATAATAATTTTTCCGACGATAAATCACGAAATATTTTAATTAACGGACAGACCGCTGTCGGAAAAACCGAGATCTTTCGTGCCATAAGTAAACTAATCGATGTCCCTTGTGTCCTCGTCGATGCTACTAGATATAGTGCTACCGGATATATCGGTCAAAATATCGAAGACATGCTCGAAAAGTTACTGTTAAGAGCAGATGGTGATCTTAAAAGAGCCGAAAACGGTATTCTAATTATCGATGAAGTCGACAAATTATCCGATAAAGGTGCCTCTTCTTCCGTAAATCAGAAAGACGTTCAAGAAGGACTATTAAAATTAATTGAAGACGGAACATTTACCGTTACCTACAAAGGTAAAAATGTCGAATTTAATACCGGAAAACTTCTCGTCATCGCCGGAGGTAGTTGGTCTAATATCGATTTAGAAAAGAAAAATATTATTGGCTTTAATAGTAGTAAAGAAGAAAAGAAAAAATACCATGAACTTACTAAAGAAGACTTTGTAAATAACGGCATGCTTCCCGAATTCTTAGGAAGATTCCCAATAACCGTTCAGATGAATTCACTCTCGGTCACAGAGTTTATCCAAATTCTTAAAAATCCTCACGGAATCTTACGTACCAATATCGAATTTTTCAAAAATCAACAAGTAGAACTTGAAGTTACCGACGAGGCGATCGAAGCAATAGCAAGATTAGCAATTAAAGAAAAGTTTGGTGCTAGGTCACTAGATGAAATAATCGAAAAAACACTCTCCGGCGCCACTTTTCAAATAGCAACGAATCCAAGTGTCTATCAAAAACTAATAATTACTGATAAAACAGTTCAAGATAGTAATAATTACACTTTAATAAAGAGAGAAAATAACATACCAAAGAAAAAAATACGTTCGGTCGAAGAGGGAAAATAATTGTCATAAATATTGTCAAATAAACTAAAAATTATTGCCGAAAAGTATCTTCCATGATATAATTAAATTACCTAGAGGATGCGACATCTTTTGTATAAAACCGACTAAAGATATTAATTGGGGAACTAATACAATTTATGTGTTGAATGCTTGGTTCTATCCAAGAATCCTAATTAGATTGTTGTGTTCACCCACCTGTGACAAACGCCGCGGGTTTTATCTTACAGAGTCGATCCACTGGGTCTTTTTTTTTATCTCGATATATGATATACTATATCCGAGGTGTACTATGAAAGAAATAACTACCACAACTACATATAATGAAAAATTAGTGAAAAGATTTTTAAAAGACTTCTATTTTGATCGAGTAAAAAAAGTTCGTATTACTGTAAATATTTTAATTCTCATAATTATCGTTTATTTTTTTACGAAAAATAAAATTACTCCTATCGACATCGTAACATTTGTTATATCACTTCTCGGAATAATCGAAATAAATAGCAGTTTCATACCTTGGCTAAATTTTCAAAAATTAAGAAAAAGACAAAACAGTGTCCTAAACACCAAGATAAAATATACATTTAAAGAACATAATTTCAAGATATCGACCGAGAAGAATGAATTTATCAGTTATAAAGATTTATATAAAGTAATCGAAATAGAAAATGCCTATTACTTATATATCGATAAAGGAAGAGCCTTTATTTTAGATAAAGAGCTCTTAAATGATAAAGAAATAAGTATGCTTACGAAAAATTTTCAAGAAAAAGTACCCACCTACAAATACAAGAAATAATGTATAATAGAATAATATCCCTAATCGGCGAAGAAAAATATAATAAAATTAAACAAAGTAATATTCTCGTACTTGGAGTAGGTGGAGTAGGAGGATATACCATTGAATCCCTAGTAAGAAGCGGAATTGAAAACATAACGATCGCCGATTATGATAAAATTGACGTAAGTAATATCAATAGACAAATCATTGCAACTAACGAAAATATCGGTAAATTAAAAGTTGAAGAATTTAAAAAGAGAATTTTAAGTATCAATAAAAATGTCAAAGTAAAGATGATTAAAGAGAAAATAACTAAAGATAATATTGATATTCTCTTTGAAGAGAAATACGACTTTATAATCGATGCTTGCGATACTGTTATCGTAAAAAAATTACTGATAAAAAAATGTCACGAAGAAAAAGTTAATTTATTGACGGTCTGTGGCATGGGTAAGAAATTAAATCCCGAGTTAGTAAGAATATGTGACATAAGAGATACATCTTATGATAAAATATCCAAGATTCTTCGTAAGTATGTCAAAGATGAAAAAATAAAAGGCAAAGTAATGTGCATATCTTCTTCCGAACAAATAGAAGTTAAGAGTGCTAGTTCTATTCCATCGATGATATTTGTTCCAAGTACAGCAGGCATTCTAGCGGCATCTTATGTCGTAAATAATATTATTAAATAAAAGTACCCTACATAAAGTAAGGTATTTTTTATTGTAACTCTTTAAGTTTATTTAGTACTTCTTCGAGGACTTTTTCATTTTTATTATTCTTTGGTTTATAATATTCTCTTCCCAATAAATTATCAGGTAAATACTGCTGTTTGACGTAACTATTTTTATAATTATGAGGATATTTATAATCACTAGATGGATTTTTCAAATGATTAGGAACATCGCCAATATTACCGCTTCGCACGTCACTAAGTGCCGAATCGATAGCCATTACGGCCGAATTACTCTTTGGCGATAGAGCAAGTTCAATTACTATTTCGGCAAGAGGAATTTTTGCCTCTGGAAGACCGAGTCTCAAAGCCGAATTAATCGCCGCATCGACCTTTGGACCGACACTAGGATTGGCAAGTCCAATATCTTCGTAGGCAATAACCGATAGCCTTCGCACTATGATATCGATATCTTCAGCATCGATTAATCTAGCAAGATAGTGAAGGGCAGCATTGACGTCACTTCCCCGAATTGACTTCTGAAAAGCCGAAATAACGTTATAGTAGCCATCTCCATTTTTATCATGAAAATTATTAGGTCTCGAATTAATCTTCTTAACGACATCGATGTCGACCTTTTTACTCTTATCAAAATAGTAAGATATCTCGAGTAAATTATAAGCATATCTAAGGTCTGTACCACTTATCTCAGCAATATACCTAATCGTATCATTATCTATTTTTATTCCCGCTAAAAAATCTGTCTTAATTGCCTTATTTAGACCTTTAATAATATCATTGGTCGTCAAATCTTCTAGTTCGAACATCTGACATCTACTTCTAATAGCGGGATTAATAGCATGATATGGATTAGCAGTCGTCATTCCAATTAAAGTAATAAGACCACTCTCCAAATAGGGAAGAAGAATATCTTGTTTATCTTTATTTAACCTGTGTATTTCATCGACGATTAAGATGATACCATCATAGAGTTTCGCCTCTTCGATGACGATATCGAAGTCCTTTTTATTATTAACGACAGCATTTAAAGTACGGTAACGCATATTAAGTTCATTTGCAATAGCGGACGCAATGCTCGTCTTACCAGTTCCCGGATGTCCATATAAAATCATCGAAAACAACTTTTTATTTTGTACTAAATTATATAATATTTTTCCTTTTCCTACTAAATGCTCCTGTCCAATAATATCACTTAGACATTTTGGTCTTAACTTTACTGATAGTAATTCTTCCATAAATTTACTCCTTTTCTTAATAATTATAACTTATTTAATAATTTAAGTAAATAATTATCTCTTCTTTCAAATAATCTTATCACTTTTTATCTAAAATTAAGACCCAAAATGTCAAAAAAAAATCAAACAAATGTCAAAATTATTGAAAAAAGAAAAACGCTCTGCTATAATTAAAGTGAAAGTAGAGTATTTAAAGATGATAAAAATAGATAGATTAAATCTAAATAATGATAATAAAAATATTATCGAAAAGTATCAGATATATCTTTTAACTGTCAAACATAAAGAAGAAGATACGACGGTTTCTTCCTATATCGAAGACGTATATAAATATCTTGAATATATGGAAGATAAGAAAGTTAAAACATTTAAAATTACCTATGAAGATATAAATGAATACTTAAAATACCTCAAAAAAAATAATTACGAAGTTACTTCGATCATGCGAAAAATCGCCTCGATTAAGTCTTTTCACAGATACTTAGAAAAAACTTACGACCTAGAAGACGTAAGCATCAAAATTGATAACCCTAAATACTACCGAAAACTACCTAATATCCTAACTATCGAAGAAGTAGATAATTTACTCGATATTAAACTTGATACACCCTTTGATTACCGAAACAAAGCCATGCTAGAACTTATGTATGCTTCGGGACTTAGAGTTAGCGAACTAGTTAATCTAAAACTATCGGATATCGATTTAAACAATAACTATGTCAGGTGCTTTGGAAAAGGTAGTAAAGAAAGAATCGTACCAATTGGCGAAGTAGCAAGTAACTATTTAAAGCTCTATATTGAAAAATACCGTGATAATATGAAAAAAGGATATTATACCGAAAATATTTTTCTAAATAATCATGGTAAAAATATGACGAGACAAGGATTTTTTCTAGTTATTAAAAAAATAGCCGAAGAGAAAAAAATCAGTAAAAATATTACTCCTCATATGCTTAGACACTCTTTTGCTACTCATCTATTAAATAATGGAGCGGATCTTCGAACAATTCAGGTAATGCTCGGTCACTCCAATATTTCTACAACCCAAATATACACTAATGTAGGAAGAGATATCCTAAAAGAAAATTATGAATTATATAAAAGAAGGGACTGATAATATGAAATTAAACAAAGAAATATTTAGGGAGTACGATATCAGAGGAATATATGGAACTGATATCGATGAAGAAGTATCTTATTACGTAGGAAGAGCCTATGCTACTAAATTACTAAGCCTCGGAAAAAACAAAATGCTCTTAGGTCGTGACAACAGAAGTTCCTCGGAAACCATCGAAAAAAATTTAATTCGAGGTCTACTCGATAGCGGTATTCACATCGTAAGACTAGGCCTAGTTACGACACCGATGTACTATTATGCTTGGGATAAATTAAATATCAAATGCGGTATTATGATTACAGCATCACATAATCCCAAAGAATATAACGGTTTTAAATTTTCCTATAACGGAATTCACAATGCCTTTGGAAAAGATGTTTTAGAACTATACTATATAATTGAAAACAATATTTTTGCCGAGGGTCAAGGTACCATCGAAGAAGTAGATATCAAAGATGACTACGTCAAGATGATTCACGAGCATATAAAGATGGGAAATAACAAATTAAAAGTCGTCTATGACTGTGGCAATGGAACGACCTCAGTCGTAGCAAAAGATATCTTTATATCTGATGACAATATCGAATATATCCCTCTATTTGCAGAATCTGACTCCAATTTTCCTAATCACCATCCCGATCCGTCGGTAGAAGAAAATCTAAAAAAATTAGAAGCCAAAGTCGTCGAAGTTCATGCCGACTGCGGTATTGCTTTCGATGGCGACGGAGATAGAGTAGGGCTAGTCGATGAAAAAGGACAGATGATATCTATCGATAAATTCATGGTTATCGTCTGGAGAGACATCTACGATAAAGTTAAAACAAAAAGAGGTTTTTACGATGTAAAATGTTCGATGTTAGTCGAGGAAGAACTTAAAAAATTAAATGTCGAACCTATATGTGTACGAACGGGAAACTCTTATACTAAGAGCATATCTGCCAAAGAAGATATCCCATTTGGGGGTGAGCTATCCGGTCATCTCTACTTCCGAGATCGCTTTATCGGAACAGATGACGGAATATATGGCGGCCTAAGGTTTGTCGAAATCTTATCACGAAGCCAAAAGAAAGCCTCTCAGTTACTAGATGACACTACTAAGTATTATTCTACTCCCGAAGAAAAAATCGAAGTCGAAGAGTCAAAAAAGAGTGAAATAATAAATAGGGTAGAAGAGTACGTTAAAACCAAAGGCTATAAATATCTAAATATCGATGGCGTCAGAGTTCTCTTTGGTGATGGTTTTGCCTTAATTAGAAAATCAAATACTGGACCACATATTACCAAAAGATATGAATCAAAGTCCAAAGAAAAATTCGAACAAATCAAAAATGAATTCGATACTCTCCTAAATAAACTTAAAGAAGAATAGGGAAGGTAACCTATTCTTCTTCTTTTTCGTCTTCATTAGTAGTCTCTTCATCATTATTACAATGCGTACAACTACTTTTACTGCAATTAACACTATGAGAGTTATTCATATTAGATGAATGACTATTATTCATACTGTTATTTGTCTTATTTTTTGAATTTTTCTTACTCATAATAATTTTACCTCCATTTATAGTATTAACTATCAAAATAAATATATACTATAAATAGAGTAGATAAATAAATTTAAATAACAAAGTACTATATTCATTATCCTTCTCTATAGAACTTAACATAATATTAATTATAGGAACATAAAGATATTTAAATTTTTATGGGTAAATGATAGTCTCAAAACATTTTAAAATTAATAAATATAATAAAAATAATATAACTACTAATTATCAATAATAATTTTAAAAAAATAAATTTAAAAAAAATTTTAATTACTTTCTAATATTATTATATATCCCTATTAAAAAATTATTTCCTTTTTTATAAACTTACTATCTACTTATTTAAATCTCACTACAAATAATTAACCAATTAAAAATCCCTCTACTCTTTTTCCAAAAAAAACCAAAGTAGGGGACTTAAATTTAAAATTTACCAGACAAAATTTCCGCTATTTTATCAAATACTTCACTGGCATTTGCGGCATTAATCGAAGTATATCCAAGTTCGCGAAGAGCCTGTATTTTAGCAGTATTAAGTTCTTGCGTACGACTTAATTTTTCTTCTTTTTTAGAAGCGAGTACCATCTCCCATCTCTTATGGGCTTCACTAAGTTTTGTCCGAGAGGCTCCCCCATTACTGTACAACGTAATAGCGGAAAACATTATACTTTCAAAAATAAATTGCTTATCTTCGTCAAAAGCAAAATAATTAGGATCGGTAAAACCATTATTCTTCGAAAAGAAACCTAAGGCAAACTTAAGTTCTTTATTGAGAGGAATTGACTGAAGAAATTGATGTAAGTATGTAATCATCGTAAAGGCTTCACTTCTTTTACTCCCCTTCTCTTCTTCTAAGAAGTCCTTAAGTAATAGAACAATATCATTAATCAAATTAAATTCTTCTTTTTCTAATCCATTTAAATCGATTATGGCATCTTTTTTATCCGAAGATTTTTTAGAATCAAATATTTTACCTCCTACCGTCTGAAGATAATCATCGTTAATCTCAATATCCAATACCTCTTCGGCACTATTTACGCCAAGCAATAAAAACAGTAGTTGACATTTCTCATTTGGAAGTTTTGACAAATTATCTCCATCTAAATAATTGTAAACCATCTGTCTTGATACACCTAAATATTTGGCTAAATTAACTTTGGAAATATTTGCCTTTTTTAATATTAAATTTATTTTCTCAACGACGTTCATTTTGTTGTTTCCTCCTACTACATCTAACATAAATATATTGTATCATTTTTAGTGAAAATCTGTCAAGTAAAATAGAAAAAATGTCAGGTATTTCCTCTTTTTAATCTTGGTACACTTCCTTAATAATTCCTCCGCCCAAACATATATCACCGTCATATAATACAGCAAACTGACCCCTGGTCACGGCCTTAGATCCTTCGTAAGTAAGGACAATAGTATTATCATCATTATATTCTACATTGACGGGTACATCTTCTTGACGATATCTAAATTTACATCCACACTTATATGGTCTCTCATCGGTCAAAAAATTAAATTCTTCGATAATGGCTCTCTTAGAAAATAGATACTTATTTTCACCGCCCATTGCAACATATAAAATATTCTTATCTAAGTCCTTTTTGACGACGAAAGTTCTCTTTTCCGTTCCTCCGATATTCAAGCCTCTCCTCTGTCCAATTGTATAGTACATAAGTCCTATATGTCTACCTAGTATTTCACCCGTTTCGATATTTACAATATCCCCAGGTTGATTAGGTAAATAATTTTCCAAAAACTTTGTAAAGTTTCGCTCGCCAATAAAACAAATACCTGTCGAATCTTTCTTTCTAGCGGTAACTAAATCATAGTCTAAGGCTATTTTTCGAACTTCGCTCTTCGATATATCTCCGAGAGGAAATAACACATCTCGAAAAGCCTCTTTGTCGACGTAAGCAAGAAAATATGACTGATCTTTATTTCTATCCTTAGCTTTGGCAAGTTTTCCATCAATAAGTTTTGCATAGTGGCCCGTTGCTATATAATCAGCCTTAAGTTTTCTAGCCTCCCGAATAAATAAATCAAACTTAATATATTTGTTACACATGACGTCGGGGTTTGGCGTTCTTCCCCTTTTTAGTTCATCTAAAAAGTAAGTAAAGACAAAATCCCAATACTCTTTAACAAAATCAACTCTATGTAGTTCGATACCAATTTTTTTAGAAACCGCAAGAGCATCATTATAGTCTTCTTCCTGCGGACATATATCATTATCGAGATTAGGATTTCCCAAATAATCATTATTAATCGTACTATCCCAATTACGCATAAATAGTCCGATAACATGATATCCTGCTTCTTTAAGTTTAATCGCCGCAACCGAACTATCTACGCCTCCCGACCTACCTATTACTACTGTTTTCATAAGAAAACCACCTCTTACGACAATTATAGCACAAATCTTCCCCTAAATAAATATCTTGATAAATAGTTTAGTAAGTGATGGTACTAAAAAGGCATCCGCTAGTGAATAGAGAAAAGCAAGAAATAAACATATAATTAATATAAATACGTACTTTTTAAGAAATCTACTAATACCACTAGACTTGTCCCTTAAAAGAATAGTCTTAAATAAATAGGAGGTAAGTATAAAACTATATACTCCAAGTATTAAGGTAAGTAAAATACTTATTATTCCTCCTGGTAACATATAGATAAAAGAAGATAAAATTCCCTTATAACGAAAAGCCAAAATAAAAGAAGAAATCGTAAATCCAACCGTAAATCCTCTAAAATAAACCAAAAAGATATTACATACAATTCCTATAATCGACATTCCTAATATCCATACTAAAATTATGTAGATGAAATTAGCAATAAGAACATTTTTAAAAGCCTCCAAATTATTAACATTATTTGTATTAATATTATTAATAAATGTCGTAATTTTACTGACTACGAGTTCTTTATCACTACTATTTAAAACTGTCAAAAAAATAGAGCCTGATATTATCCCGAGTACTATTAAAAAAATAACAAATAAATTAATACGTTTAGATGGTAAAACTAGTGCTAAAGTAGAACTAAATTTTTTATTCATTTTCCTATCACCAATAGACTATATGAAAAAAATATTGAAAATATGTTAGTTTTTTTGTATAATTAAATAGAGGTGGATGTAAAATGCGTAAAAATATTGATAATAAACCCAAAAAGAAAAAGAAGAAAATAAAAAACCTAGGCAGAAAAATATTTGCCTACGTTATGGCCTTTGTCGCTGTAGCATGTGCCCTATCTTCGATATTAACTTATGCCCTAACTTCAAAGTAAGGGCTTTTTATTTTATAAACATAAAAAGTAAAAACAAACTCGTAATAAAAGTTACAACGCCGAGAAGAAGATAAGAGACAAATCCCGAACTGCCACTAGTGGCCTTCTCTAATTTGACACCCTCCCCTTGCTTCTCTTCAAATGATTTTTTTATCACACTATCGAAAGTATCAGACTCTAATTCGACAGTTTCATTTAAGATTGGATCATCATTTTTACCTATGACAAAATTAATATAAGGAGT
>CANQKK010000010.1 GCA_947624475.1 uncultured Bacilli bacterium | reverse complement strand
CTTTCAGCAATATTATTTATGAATTTAGGAAGGCATCCATCAGCGGGTATTTGCGCATCATTTTCGGGCATTACTTTTGGATATGGTGCAAACTTTATAGTTAATAGGTTAGATAGTACTCTTGCTCTATATTCGAATAAGGCAGCGACAATATTGGATACTAGTTATAGTGTTAATTTGTATGGTAATATTATTTTTACGGTTATTAGTACGTTTTTGCTTGCTTATGTTGGCATGATTATTACGGAGAGATTTATTATTCCAAAACTTGGTAAGTATTCTTTTGATGAAGATGAGGAAATATCTCGTGAATCTGAGGTAACCGCTAAAGAAAAGAAGGGAGTTATTATAGCGATACTTGCTACTTTCGTTATGTTTTTAATACTTACTTATTGTTTAATTAGAGGGCTTCCTTTCTCAGGATTATTTTTGGATCTTAGTCAGTCTAGTTACATTGATGCGTTATTTGGGGAGGGATCTTATTTTTACAAAGGAGCAGTTACTATATTTTCATTTATGTTAGTAATAAGCTCTGTTATATATGGCATTAGAGTTAAAAAAATAGCAAACAATAGAGATCTTGTGGATGGTATGAGTTATTACTTAAAAGATGTGGCATCACTTTTGGTTTTGATATTTTTTGCGGCACAGTTTTGTTTGATTTTTAAGGAAACCAACATAGGACCTTTTATTGTTGCATCTTTATCGGAACTTTTAAATTCTCTTCAACTATCTGGTTTACTTTTAGTTGTTATTACTTTTTTGGTAGTAGCGGTTTCGACTTTCTTTGTTCCTACTGCCTCGACAAAATGGGCAATGTTATCTCCGGTTATCATACCAATGTTTATGCAAAGTTCAATGACTCCAGAGTTTGCCCAAATTGTCTTTAGAGCCGCTGATTCAACTACGAAAGGAATTACGCCATTTTTTAGTTACTTTGTTATTTTAATTGGATTTTTACATATCTATAATAAGAAAAAGAATGATGTTATTACCATTACTGATGCTATTTCCTTGATGGTACCTTATACGATTGTCTTTTCTATATTATGGATTATGATAATACTTGCTTTTTATATTATTGGAATTCCTATTGGCATAGGGAATGGAGTGATGCTTTAGTGGGAAATTTGTTATATTTTTTGAGTACTTCTGAGATACCTGCTTGTGAAAATCCGACTCTTCTTCAGGTTATATTATTTGGAAAGTTAATTTTTGATATTGTTAAGGTTTTGCTTCCAATAGGTCTTATTTTGTTTGTAATGATAGATTTAACTAAGTGTGTACTTACAGGTGATGCTTCCGAACAAAGTAGAAAGTCGAGACTTGCTATTAAGAGAGTAGTTTATGCTGTTACTTTATTTGCAGTTCCGTATTTTGTTACTGTTCTTGCCACTATATTGCAAAATTTAATGCCTGATTATAGTTCTTGTCTTTCTAATGCTACCGAAGAAAATATTTCTATTTATGAGGAAAAGTATAACGCTGCTTTGGATAAAGAGAAAGAGGAGAGAGAAGACGCGCGAAAACAAGAACTTGAAAGTAAAATAAGTACCGCTATTAACAATATTACACCAGGGAATACGGATTATAATTTAAGACAAGGTGATTCTAGGTGGAATACTCTTAATGTATGTGGAGGTCATGGTGTTTATAATATAGGAACTTCTGGTTGTGGCTATACTGCTTACACAGTTATTGTTAGATTGCTTGGGTATGATGTTTATCCTCCTGATATTGTCGATATTGCGTGTAATGAATTTGGTTATAAGGATACTGCTGCTAGTGTTGATTTCTTGATTAGTAAAATACTTAATGATCGATTTAATTTAAAAGCAGAACTTATTGTTGGAGATGGAATTGTTAGTGATCCTGATTATGGTAAAAAACATTTAAGTAAAATTAAACAAGCTCTTCTAGATGGAAAGTATTTAATTGTACAAATGCCTGGTCATTATATATCTATTCTAGGAATAAATAGTGATGGTACAATAATTGTTGGTGATTCTTCGAGAGATCGTGAAAGTACTAATAAATATACTTTAGAAACATTATATGAAGAAACAAAAGATGATCATAATGATTGCAGAGAAAAAAAATATCCAGATTGTGGATGGGCATATGTTATAGCTTATTCTAAAAAGTGAGGTTAATATGAGAAAAGTAATAATTTTATTGATATGTTTGCTTTTACTTTCGGGGTGCTCTGCAACTTATGATCTATATGTTGGAAGTATGTTAAGTGATGAGATATTTTTATATGATGATAATGATGTATTAGAAACTTCTGATAATTATGATATGGAAAAGGGTACGGAAAATTATATTGAAAATTATGCTTATCAGGTTAATTTGTTTGATAGTAATTTTGATTATGATAGAGAACAATACAGTAATGATAAAGTATCTGGCTATATTTATAATTATACATACAGTTATAAAAATTTTAGTAAAAAGTCAATGGTTTATAATTGTTATGACGAGATTAATGTCGATAGAGGAGATAATATTGTTATAAAGACAAGTAATGAGTTTAAGTGTTTTGATAAGTATTCACTGCTTAATGATGTAACTGTTAATATTCATTATAGTGGAAAAGTGATTAAAAATAATGCCGATAGTGTTGAAGATGGTGTGTATACCTGGAATATTAATAAAGATAACTATGCTAATAAGCCAATATATTTTGAAGCAGTTAAATTTAAGAAAAATCATACTTTTGAATATATTGCCGGTGGGGTATTTTTAGTACTTGTTATAATTTCTCTGTTGTTGATTTTTAAAATTAATAAAAAAACTGTTTAAATAAAGGTGTGCCTTCTATTTACGAACACATCTTTTTTTGTTATAATTATTAAAGAGAAAGAAGTGATTTAAATGAGTTTAACAGCGGGTATTGTAGGACTTCCAAATGTTGGCAAGTCAACTCTTTTTAATGCAATTACAAAGAAAAATATTTTGGCCGCTAATTATCCTTTTGCTACTATTGATCCAAATGTAGGAGTTGTTACTGTGCCAGATAAGAGAGTAGAAGTACTTGAAAATATGTATCTTCCTAACAAGACAATTCCAACAACTTATGAGTTTACTGATATAGCAGGACTTGTAAAAGGAGCAAGTAATGGCGAGGGACTAGGAAACAAGTTTTTGTCTCATATAAGACAAGTCGATGCTATAGTGGAAGTTGTCAGATGTTTCGATGATGAGAATATTATTCATGTCGATGGAAATGTCGATCCGATTAGAGATATCGAGGTTATAAATGTAGAACTTGTCCTTTCGGATTTGGAAATAATTTTAGCAAGAATTGGAAAAATTGGAAAAAAAGCAATGACGACAAAAAATAAAGATGATTTAAAAGAAATAGAATTACTTGAAAAAATAAAAGATGCTTTAGAGAAAAATATTCCTGTTAGAAAACTTGAATTATCTGATGATGAGAAGAAAATGATTAGTTCTTTTAATTTGATTACTCTAAAACCTGTTATTTATGCTCTCAACGTTAATGAAAATGATGTTTTGGGGGGAAATGAGTATACAAAAATTGCCAAAGAGTATGCTAATAGAGAAGGTAGTGAAGTAGTAATTATATGTGCTAAATTAGAGAGTGAATTATCGGAACTTGATGATGATGAGAAAGAGGCTTTTTTGAAAGATTTAGGTCTCGAATATAGTGGTTTGGATTTGTTAATTCATAGTACATATAAACTGCTTGGGCTTGCAACATTTTTTACAGTCGGTTCTGATGAAGTTAGAGCGTGGACATTTAAAAAAGGAATGAAGGCTCCAGAGTGTGCAGGAATTATTCACTCAGACTTTGAAAGAGGATTTATTAAGGCGGAAGTTATGTCTTATAATGATTTAATTACAGCGGGAAATGAACTTAAAGTTCGTGAAAATGGAAGAGTAAGAATTGAGGGAAAAGAATATCTTATGCAAGATGGTGATATCTGTCACTTTAGATTTAATGTATAGAAAGGACTATTTATGAAAAGAGAAAATATTGATGAGAAGTATACTTGGAATTTAGAAGTCGTTTATAAAGATAAAAGGGAATTTGATGATGACTATACAATGGTTAAAAATAAAATTAAAGAAATAAAAAAATATGAAAAAACGATGATTCTAAATAGTGAAAATTTTTATAATACGGTTAAATTATTTTATGAAATAGAAAGAATAATAGACAAAATGATGTCTTATACTTCTTTGTCTTTTGATTTAGATACGTCGGATAATAGTAAACAGGAATTAAGTGAAATGGTATCTAATTTAGCAAATGAGTTTTCGAGAGCAAGTTATTTTGTTGTCCCTAGTATCTTGAAATGTGATTATAGTCTAATAGAAAAGTTTTATGATGAAGAAGAAAAGCTTAGAGAATATGAAACTTCTATTAAGGAAACATACCGTTATAAAGAACATACTTTAAGTGATGAGGAAGAGAGACTTCTTTCACATTTTGGTAAAATTATAGGAAGTAGTTATGAAACGTATGAACTTTTTAAGGATTGTGATATGACTTTTGGGGAGATAGAAGACGAGAATGGGAAAGTAGTAGAAATTGATAATAATAATTATTTACTATATATCGAAAGTAAGGATAGAAGAGTTAGAAAAGATGCTTTTAAAGTGTTATATGATGGATACAAGAAATATAAGAATACATTTGCTTCTCTTCTTTCAAGTAATATGAAAGAATTATCGATGCTTGCAAAAATTGAAAAATATAATAGTGCTATAGAGATGAGTTTGTATCGAGATGATGTCAGTACTAATGTTTATAACAATTTAATAGATAGTGTTCATAAGAATATAGATTATATTTATGATTATTATAAATTAAAGAAGAAACTACTTAAAATTGATGAATTACATTTATATGATATTTATGTTCCTACTTTGACTGATTATAATAAGAAATATAGTTATGAAGAAGCAAAAGAGACAATACTAAAGGTTTTGGAAATATTTGGCGATGAGTATATAAATAAAGTGAAAGAAGCATTAGATAGTAGGTGGATAGATGTATATCCGACAAAAAATAAAAGAACGGGTGGATATTCAGGTGGAAGTTACGATACTTATCCATATATTCTTCTTAATTATCAAGATAAATATCATGATATGTCAACTTTAATTCATGAGATGGGGCATTCTATGCACAGTTATTATTCTAGGCACTACAATACTTATCAAGATAGTAGTTATCGTATTTTTGTTGCGGAAGTTGCTTCTACTGTTAATGAGTTACTTCTTAGTTATTATATGATAGAACATAGTAATAGTAAGGAGGAGAAACTATCTATTATAAATAATTTAATGGAGTTATATAGAGCAACAATATATAGGCAGACAATGTTTGCAGAATTTGAAAAGATAATATCAGACATGGCCGATAGGGAAGAAGTGCTAACTTCAGAAAAATTATGTGATATATACTATGATTTAAATAAATTTTATTTTGGCGATGCGGTAGTAGTTGATGAAGAAATTAGATATGAATGGGAAAAAATACCTCATTTCTATTATGATTTTTATGTTTATAAATATTCTACAGGTCTTAGTGCATCGACGATGATAGTTAAAAATATTTTGAGTGGTAAGAAAAATGCTGTGGAAAATTATATTGAATTTTTAAAGTGTGGATCGAGACTTTCACCTATTGAATCTCTCAAAGTAGCAGGAGTAGACCTTACTAAGAGAGAGGTAGTCGATACGGCTTTGGATGAGTTTAAAAATATAATTGATATGTATAAAGAAAATATTTAAAAGAGACTTTTTAGAGATAAGTTTCTTTTGTTTATGGTAATTTAGTGAGATATAAAAAATTGCCAATTAAAAAAGTAAGAAATGTGTTGTTTTCTTACTTTATTTTTTATTCAGAAGTGGTTTTAAATTTGTCCATTAGATAAGAATTTATTTTTCCACTATTACTATATTGGATACTATTGTTATCTATGTTTAGAACTAACGAATCGTCATCTATTAAGAGTATTTCTTCTTCTTTAATTATTTGGTTTTTTTCAAAGGATATATTTATTTTGGAATAGCAAACGGAATCATCTTGTGTCCAGGGACCTTTATTAGATAAATTATTCCACATGGATTCTAGCTTATCGATGACATCATTACTAAGAGTTACTTTTCTTTCGTTGCAGTCCTCCATACTTACTGTATAACTATCAGAATTTTTAATTTCATTTAACCAATTTATAGTTTCCTTTTTACTTGTTAAAATTGTTATTATTACTAAAATAAAAATTAAAATGGTGATACCGATTACAATATAATTTTTTTTACTCATTGTTATACCTCCATTTATTATACCTCTATCTTAATAGTACCAAAAAGAATAAAATGTGTCAATAATTTATAAATATCTTTTTTTTTTTTATAAATTAATGTATACTTGTAGTAGGTGATTATATGGAATTATTTGAATTAAGAAAAGAATATAAATCGATGTATGAAGATATTAATTCTATTTGGAGGTCTCTTTGACGTAGATAGTAAAATAAAGAGAGAAAAGGAAATAAATGAATTAATGCTCGATTCTTTTTTTTGGAATGATAAGGATAAAGCGAATAAAATTGTCGAAGAGTTAAAAAATATAAAAAGTGTAATTTCTGATGTTAATGAAGTTATGAAAAGGGTAAAAGATAATTATGAGATAGTTTTTTCTTCTGATATTGATGATGAATTATTAATACTTGCTGAGGAAGAATATTTGTCATTGAGAAAAAAAATTGATGATTTATCTTTGGCAACATATTTAAATGGTAAATATGATAGTTGTAATGCTATTATTGAGATTCATGCTGGTGCTGGAGGTACGGAGTCTTGTGATTGGGCAGATATGCTACGCAGAATGTACTTGAGATATGCTTCTAACAAAGGATATACTTTTTTAGAATTAGATAGGCAAGCAGGAGATGAAGTTGGTATTAAATCGGTAATGTTTCAAATTAATGGTTTTTATGCTTATGGATATCTAAAAGGTGAAAGAGGGGTGCACAGATTAGTTAGAATTAGTCCTTTTGATTCTAATAAAAGGAGACATACTTCTTTTGCTGCTGTCGATGTTATGCCAGAAATTGATAAAAGTATCGATATTGAAGTTGTGGATACTGACATTAGAGTGGATATTTACAGGAGTAGTGGACCTGGAGGACAAGGTGTAAATACGACGGATAGTGCTGTTAGAATTACTCATATTCCGACTGGAATAGTTGTCACTTGTCAAAATGAAAGAAGTCAAATTAGAAATAAGGAAAAAGCACTCGAAGTATTAAAAAGCAAACTTTATTTTCTAGAACTTGAAAAACAAAATGAAATGGTGATTAGTATAAAAGGGGAGCAACTTAGTAATGGCTTTGGTAGTGCTAAGAGAAGTTATGTAATGTGCCCTTATACATTAGTAAAAGATAATGATAGTGGTTATGAAAGTAGCGATGTGAATGCTATTTTAGATGGAGAAATTGATGAATTATTAGAAGAAGATTTAAAGCATAAGTAAAAAAATGGTATTGGTAATAAAAGGGTGTTGATAAAAATGAAAATCTTTAAGTATTTTAGAAAAAAGAAAATTGATACGATAATTGAAAAGGTTAATAAAAAAGATATTGGTAAAAGATATTTAATGCTCGTAGTAGGATGTTTGATTTTGGCTTTATCTTTTAATTTGTTTTTTCTTAAGTATGATATTGTATGCTTTGGTATAAGTGGATTATCGATAGTCTTAAGAAAATTTGGGGTAAATGCTTTTATGTTTATTTTGATTACTAATATTATACTTATAATAGTGTCATATTTTACTTTGGGAGTAAATGTTACCAAAAATCAGATAGTTGGTGCTATTTTATATCCATTATTTATTGAAATTACTAGTAAACTTACTGATTATGTCGATTTTGGAAATATTGAAAT
Source organism: uncultured Bacilli bacterium (assembly GCA_947624475.1). Lineage (GTDB taxonomy): Bacteria > Bacillota_I > Bacilli_A > RF39 > UBA660 > CAG-302. The sequence continues at coordinate 6,331 of CANQKK010000010.1, read as the reverse complement.
GGTGGTAGTAGCAATTTTAGGTGGAGTACTTGCAGGAGTTGGTAGTGGTATTATTTATAAAAGTAATTTTTCGACCGGAGGAACTGATGTTATTATTGAAATTATATGTAAGTATTTTAAAATTTCAATGGGGAATGCTGGTCTTATAACTAATGCTGTAATTGTGGCTATAGGTAAAATGGTTTTTCCATGGAGTATTGTTTTGTATGGTATATTTGTTACTTATTTGATATCGATGTTTACTGATAAAGTGTTACTTGGAATATCAAAAAGTAAGGCATTTTATATCGTATCAGGAAAAGATAAAGAAGAAGATATACGAGAGTTTTTACTTTCACTTCCTGGAGTAGGAACTACGGTTATCGATGCTGAGGGAGGATATTCTAGTAATGATGAGACTCTTTTACTAGCGGTTGTTCCGACGAGAGATTATTTTGTGGTAAAGGAAGGAATAAGAGAGATCGATAAAAATATTTTCTTTTTGGTGTGTGACTCTTACGAAGTTAGTGAAAAAGGTGATTTTTCATGACGTTAAAGGCTAATAAGAAATTAGATATTCACAATTTAGAAATGGCAATAAGGGATAGGAAAAGGTGGAAAAATTTTTTAGTATTTATAATTGGAATGTTAATTTGTTCTGTTTCAATTAATTTGTTTTATCAACCTTATAAAATTGTACCTTCTGGTAGTACGGGTCTTGCTATGTTAATTAGTAAAATTTTGGATATAGATTTATCGATTACAGTGCTTGCTATTTTTTCGATTATGTTTTTGTTTAGTTTAGTAGTTTTTGGTCCAAAATATGGTTCTATTAATTTTCTTGGAACTATTTTTTATCCGATTTTTATTAAGGCCTGTTCGCTATTTAATAGATTTATTTTATTTGATGAAATGTCGTTACTTTTTATTACGATTATTGGTGGTACGTTGATGGGAGTAGGGTTTGGTATTGTGCGAAAGAGTGGTTATGTACTTGGAGGAATTGATTTTATATATGATGTCGTTCATAAAAAATTTAAGGTATCGATAGGAAAGGCTACTTTGATTTGTAATTTGGTAATAATTTTACTTAGTGCTTTTCTTTTTGGGATAGATAAAAGTATATATTCAGTAATTGCACTTTATATATCTTCTATGGTGTCAGATAAGGTAATGTTGGGTGTCTCTAGAAATAAGGCTTTTTATATTGTTACTAGAAAACCTATGGAAATTAGAGATTATATTATTGATAATTTAAATCATACAGTTACTATTGTCAATGCAAGAGGGGGTTATTCTGATAAGAAGAAAAAAATGTTGATATGTGTTATTCCTACTATCGAATATATCAGAGTAAAAGAGGTAATTACAAAAATTGATAAAAGTGCATTCTTTCTTATTACGGATAGTTATTATTCTTCTAAATAAGGAAAATTATGTAAAATAAGAAAAAATTATTTTAAATTGTTGAAAAAGATGTTATAATGTTTTAAGCGGATATGGAGGTATGTAGTTTGGAGTTAATTAGAGTTAGTGATGTTCAAAAGACTTATAAAACTGGTACAGTTGCCTTATATGATTTTAATTTGAGTATAAAAAAGGGGGAATTTGTTTTTGTAATAGGTGCTTCTGGTAGTGGTAAATCTACTCTTATAAAAATGTTGTATAGGGAAGAAAAACCTGATAAGGGTTCAATTATAATTGGTGGTATTAATGTTGCTAAGTTAAAAAATAGAAAAGTATATGTACTTAGAAGAAAACTTGGAGTTGTTTTCCAGGATTTTAAGTTGTTACCAAAACTTACTGTCTATGAAAATGTTGCCTTTGCAATGGAGGTTTTGGGATATGATAAAAGGGATATATATAAAAGGGTTATGGAAGTTTTAAGCCTAGTTGGGCTTAAAAATAAAGTTAGACAATTTCCAGATCAATTATCTGGTGGAGAACAGCAAAGGGTAGTTATTGCAAGAGCAATTGTAAATAAACCTAAACTTCTTATATGTGATGAACCTACCGGTAATTTGGATCCTGATACTTCGATGGAAATTATGAAAGTGCTCGATGAAATTAATGCTATGGGAACTACTGTTATAATGGCAACACATGATAGAGATATAGTTGATAAAATGAAGAAACGCGTTATACTTTTGGATAGTGGAAGACTTGCTAAGGACATAGAGAAAGGAAGTTACTGTAATGAGAGGTTTTAGAACAGTAAGTAGGTATTTTCGTGATGCCTTACATGGAGTATTTAGGAATTTTTCTTTATCACTTGCTTCTATTCTATGTATTACGATAACACTTTTAGTAGTGGCTGTATCACTTATTTTGTCTTCAAATGTCGAACATTTTTCTGACTCAATTAGGAAAGATGTTACTGTCGTTGTCTTTTTGAAAAATGATACTACTAGTGAGGAAGTAGAAAAGATAAAAAGTGAATTGATATCGATTGAAAATATTGAAAGAAGTAGTATTGAATTTAAGTCAAAGACTGATTCGGCTCAGGAGTTAAAGGAAGGTAATGATATTTTTTCAGCAACAGTAGATACTTGGACGGATGATACTAATCCGCTTTTGGATAGTTATATGTTCAAGGTGAAAGATATTGAAAAAATAGATGATACGGTAAAACAAGTTAAAGAACTTTCTCTAGCCAAAGATAAAATAAATAATATTAATTATGGTGAAGATATAGTTCATCAACTTATAATAGTTTTTAATACTGTTGAAAAAGTATGTGTTGCTGCGGTAATTGCTCTTATTTTAGTTACATCATTTTTAATTGCTAATACGATTAAACTTGCTATTTATTCAAGAAAGAGAGAAATAGAAATAATGAGATTAGTTGGTGCATCTAATATGTCAATTAAGATACCTTTTGTTTTAGAAGGATTGTTTATTGGTATTTTGGGATCAATTGTTCCTATTCTTGTTACGGTGTTTGGTTATGGGTCTCTATTTGATTTCTTTAATGGAAAATTATTTGGTTCTTCGTTGGCGATGCTTGTAGAGCCTATGCCGTTTGTTTATGAAATATCTTCAATATTGATAGTTATTGGTATTGTTGTCGGAATGATAGGAAGTTACTTTGCTGTAAGAAAGCATTTGAAAATATAATAAATATAAAAAGACTTTCAAGAATTAAATCTTGGAAGTTTTTTTAACTGATGTTTCGATATAAATCAGTTCCATATTTTTGGTTTTTAGTATCATAAAAAACATAACTAAAGATAGGATTATAAGTTAGGTAGATGAAGCCTAGATAGCAAATTATAATTATTGGAACAATAATGATATTTAGTACTTTTGTTTCTTTTTCTTTTAGGATTTGATAACTTAGATACTGTTCCAAACTGTATACTAGAATTATTAAAAGAATAGAGATAAACATCTTTTCTCCTAGTAGTTTGTATAGTGGCAGATAGATGACTAGATAAATGGGAATTGATGATAGGGCGGTAAAATATAATTGAAAAGAAAAGTTATTGTATTTTATATTGTTTTTCTTTAAGAGAAGATAATCAATAATACCGTAAAGAAGGGTTGAAGTAAATAGAATTTTCATGTGTTCCCAAATGCTTTCATTTACAGGAAAGAAAAAAGAAAAGACTATATTGGGAAATATTTTGTAAGCAAAATGGGAAATAAATGAAATGATAAAAATTCCTATGACCGCTAGTATTTTTATTTTTTTAAGATTTAGTTTTTTTGAATTCATCGTTACCTCCTAGTAAAATATAATAATATATTATTATTTTGTTTAATTATTTAAAAAATATGAGTTTTGTAGTATAATAATAGTTGTGGTATTATGAAGAAAGTATATATTTTAATAGGTGTATTTATTTTTTTTGTTATTGGAATATCTATCGTTGGTAGTTTTATAATAATGGGGGATGTTAAAACTCCAGAAATAAAGGATGTATTTACGGTTCAGATTAATAAAGAAGTTTATTTTTCCTGCTATGGATATACGATAGATAAGCCTAATGTTATTGTAAATCCTTATGGAAATAGTCCGCTAACGGCGATTGTTATGTTTGAAACGGATGACTATAGTGAGGTTGAACTTACTATTAAAAGTAAAGATGGTAGTTCAGATATTAATTATACTTTTTCAAAAAATAAATATCACTATATTCCAGTGTATGGACTTTATGCTGATTATGATAATACAATTGTATTAGAGAGTGAAGATAAAGTAAAAGTGATAAATATTAAAACTAGTAAATTACCAGAGGATTTTAAGTTTGATGACAGTAATAATAATGCAAATTTTACTTTTTATAATGTTAATTATCCTTATGCGGTAGATAGTAATAATGAAGTAAGATGGTATTTGAATGAGAAATATTATGGTAATATTACAGTGGATTCTGATTCTTCAATTATTATAGGAAGTAATAGATACAATGAAGATGGTAATGCTATTTCTTTATATAGAATGAATATGTTAGGAAAAGTTTATAATGAGTATTTACTTAGTGGGGACTATTATGGTTTTAATGCTATCTATAATGATAATATTGTTGTTTTAAGTGATAGAGTACTTCTCGTCGATATTCAGACAGGAGAAATTATGGAAAAACTTGCTAGCAATGATGATTTTGATTATCTTGGAGTAGTTGATGATAAAATAGTTGTATCTAAAGAGGATAAATATTATATTGTATCAGGTAAAAAGATTGAAGATTTTTCATTTGAAAAAAGACTTAATGTTCATGATTTTTACGATAATACTAGTGAATATAGAGTGTTACCTTCGAATAGGTTTGGTGATTTATTAGAAACAGGTACTAGTTCTAAAAATGTGCCACTTCTAAAATATGATAAAAAAGTTCCAGAAGAAATTGAAATAAAAACAGACACTAATAGATTAAGTATTATCAATAATAGTGATGACGTCGTATATTTAATTTTAGATAAATTTTTTGATAAGAGAATTTATGAAGTGAATGATATTAAATATGTTAATTTTACTGGCTTATCGGGAAAGTATACAATATATATTAAAACTAAAAATAAATTATATAAAACTGATTATTATATTGAGGTTTAATATGGATAGAATTATTTTACATATAGATGTCAATAATGCTTTTTTAAGTTGGACAGCTGTTTGGATGCTTAAAAATGGGTATGATAAGGATATTAGAGAAAGATATGCCGTAATTGGGGGAGATGAATCTAAGAGAAGAGGAGTTGTTTTAGCTAAGAGTAATCCTTGTAAGAAAAGAGGAGTAGTTACGGGAGAGGCTATATATTTAGCGAGAAGAAAGTGTCCCTACTTGGAGGTTTATTCTCCTAATTTTAAAATATATAAATATTTTTCAAATAAGATGTATGATTATTTGTGTAGTTATACTGATGTTATTGAAAGATTTTCAATAGATGAATGTTTTTTAGATTATACCGGTAGTGTCAGTTTATTTGGAGATCCGGTGAAGGTGGCTTATAAAATAAAAGATGATATTTACAGAATGTTTGGCTTTACGGTAAATGTCGGAGTTGGAAATAATAAACTTTTAGCAAAGATGGCTTCTGATTTCGAGAAACCAAATAGGGTTCATACATTATTTAGTAGTGAGATTAAGGATAAGATGTATCCACTTCCAATTGAAGATTTATTTATGATTGGTAAATCTTCTAGTAGAAAATTACAGGAAATGGGAATAAAAACAATTGGTGAACTTGCCAATACACCCGCTGGTACTCTAGTTATGAAGTTTAAATCGATGGGAAATATTATACATAACTATGCTAATGGAATTGATAGTAGTCCTGTATATAATGAAAGAGATGCGGTAAAGAGTATTTCATCTTCCACTGTTTTAGAATATAACTATAGCAATAGAGAAAAAATTAGGGATGTAATAAGGCGTCTTTCAATGGATGTTGGTAAAAAATTAAGAAATAACAAACTTTATGCTGGTATGGTCGGGATATGGATAAAATATAGTTATTTTGAAAGAATTAGTAGACAAGAAAAATTGGATAATAGTATATCAACTGATGAGGAAATATGTAATGAAGCAAATGATTTGTTTGATAAACTTTGGAACAAAGATAATGGAATTAGAAGTATTTGTGTATTTATAGGTGGGTTATCTTCTGAAAAGAAAAAGCAATTGTCAATATTTGATGTCGACGGTAGTGAAGAAGCACATAATGAGAAACTACAAAAAGTAATTGATGATATGAGAAATAAATATGGAAGTGATATTATTAAATTTGCTAATATTAATAATAATGAAAATAGTAAAAGAAAGTAGGAAAAAAATGGATAAAAAAATTATAGATGAAATAAGTAGTAATTTAAATATTAAAAATAATCAAGTTGAGGCTGTCTTGA
>CANQKK010000009.1 GCA_947624475.1 uncultured Bacilli bacterium | reverse complement strand
ATTTTTTTGATTCCTGATCGAAAGTATCTCCTTTCGTACATACATAACATTTTCCATCAGCGAGAGTTGCGTTTTCGCACTGAGGAGTGGAAGTTTCATCTTGTGTGCTCAGACTTGGTTCAACTCTCGAACTGGAACTAACGGACGAGTCGCTCTTGTGGCACATTTTATCATCGTCGGAGTAAGTTGAACCTTCTTCACAACTCTTTGGTTCTTCTTCAGTTGGGCTAAGTTCACTTCGGCACTTGTTATTATTTAACGAAGCATCATTATCACAATAATACGTATAAGTATCACAATATTTTTTATCTACTTCATCGTGTTTTTCATCATTAGTATAACAAGTCGATGAAGAGACGCCAGAAGAAGGCTTTATACAAAATGGCGTCGTATCTCCTTTACCTAAAATGTAACCCTCTGGGGCTTTAGTTTCAATAAAGCAGTATTGATAATTAGCCCAGTTTTCAACATTTTCTGTTTCGGTGTAAGAGGCATCTGCACTACCATCTTTATTGGTTACTAGAGTTTTGACTTTATTTCCGTCAGTATCTGCTCGATATATTTCAAATGTTGATCCTTTTAATTCTTCACCATTCTCATCTACTTTTACAGCAGTTACAGTATGATCGGCCGGTATCGTCAAACTTAAATATGAATGTATCGTTCTTCCTATTGTAATTTGATCCTCGAGGACAACACCTTGATACGTACCTTTCACGGGTGTATATGGATAAACGTACGGATAAGTTACAGAGTTTCCACCCTTTGCTTGTATTTGGATACGATCTTTCTCATTTCCATTTTCGACTTTGATATAGAAATCGTAATCTTGAGAGCGATTAGTAAATTTCTTAGTACTAGCACAATTTTTTGTTCCATTACTATCTTCACATATTAAGCACGTGTTTCCACTCGGACAACTCGAAAATTCGAGACTATAGTTTGTTCCTCCACCACCGTAACTATCTAGCATTCCAGTCAAGGTTATTTTATCAGAAATATAGTTATTAGATGAACTTCCAGTGCCACTTTCGAGTTTGTTTAAACTGTAATTGTTTCCCGATACATTTAATTTGAATAGATTTTGATTAAAGCAGGTTGGATCAGCACTTGCACTGCATGCTTTTACTGTCGTATCAACAAATTTTTCGGCTTCGCTCACATATTTTTGATAGCCGTTCCAACTAGTATTACATTTATAACCTGCAAATTTTAAGACACAATTGGCAATCCAACTATTGTAGGTATATTTTTTATCGACTGTCAAACTAGAGTCAGCATTGACAAGTTGAATGGCTTTTCCGGCAATATATCTTCGGCGATTAATTTCCCAAACACCCGGTTCGTATCTATTGTATTTGACGTTGTCTTGCGATGAATAATCCCATTGATAGCAGTAAGCATTATAACTATTATTTGAATCTTTCAAGTAATGGTAATGAAGAGAAGCACCATAGTTATTATGAGCAAACGGAACTAAACTTCCTTTACTGAAGGTATAAGAATCCGCTGGTTGTGCTTTTGGTTTATTACACATACCAAAAATTAAAATTAATGTAAATAGAACTTTAATAATATTTTTAACTTTTTTGCTTACATTATAACTCATTTTCTCACTCTCACTTATTATAATTAAATGATAACATACCACGAGTGGAAAAGCAAGACCTTGAAAATTTTTCACAAAAGCAAGACCTTGAAAATTGGTAACTATTCAAACTCTAGATAACACAAAATTAATATAATTTTGATTTTTCCTTTATTTTAAAAGAAAAATACATATTTATAATTTTTTTAAAAATGATTTTATTTCTATATAGGAAAATCATAAATCCCTTTATTTATGGGAAGTTTACTTTTTTTAATATTGATAGTCTGAATAGTTACTGAAAATTTTTACCTTTGGTATGTTTTTGTTTTTGGATTTTTATTATTTATCTTAAATTATCATAGAAAAAGAATAGTTTTTATACTATTCATGTTTGATATTGATGTTTAGTTTTGGTTAGTCTTTATAAACGATTAATTGTCCTTCTTTTAAATAGATATTTTTGTTTTGATTAAGTAAATTATTTATATTTCCCGATAGCAATTTGTTTACGTTAGATAATGTGTCATTTTCTTTGGTAATGTAGTATTTGACATTTTTTTTAGGAACTAGTAGTGTCATATTTGGGTATATGTAATCAGAGATATTTAGTCCATTTAAAAGAGCAAGTAAATTGTAGTCGGTATTATATCTTCGGGCTATATCATATAAATTATCTCCTTTTTTTATAATGTATACTTCAAAGAATTCATTTTCTTTAGGAATTATAATATTAGTTCCAGGAGTAAATGTACTCATACTATTTAACTCTTTTAGTTTGTCTTTGGAAATATTAAATTTATCAGATAGTGAATCTAATGTATCACCCTCTTCAACCATGTAAATATCATACATAATTGCACCCTCCTTATATATTGTATGATAATATGGTCTATTTGTGAATTAATTCTCCTTTAGGACAACGGTTTCCCCACGCATCAATTAACTCTTTATTTTTTAATACTTTAATTATCTCACAGTTATTCGAACAGCCATGACATTCGGTTCCTTTTGTTTCATAAACTACATCTTCAATATTAAACGAAAACTTTATTTCTTCCTTATTTTTTGATAGTATGGCTACTCCGAGAGCACCCATTAGATGAGAATTTTCATCGACGATGACCTCACAGCCCGTTACGTCTTCAAAGGCTTTTTTTACACCGATATTTTTTGAAACGCCACCTTGAAAGACAATGGGGGCTTTGATAGTTTTTCCCTTTCCGACATTGTTTAAGTAATTGTTTACTATAGCATAACAAAGTCCTGCGATAATGTCTTCTTTAGTGTGACCCATTTGCGACTTGTGAACGAGATCAGACTCGGCAAAAACTGTGCAACGAGCCGCTATTTTGGTTGGCTTTTTACTAGTTAGAGCAATACTTCCAAATTTTTCAATGGGAATACCTAGTCTTTTGGCTTGACTCGAAAGGAAAGAACCGGTACCAGCTGCACAGAGAGTATTCATGGCATAGTCACTTACGATACCGTTATTTAGAATGATTATCTTTGAATCTTGACCGCCAATTTCAAAAATTGTTTTAACATCAGGATAAATACTCGTCGTACCGACAGCATGGGCTGTTATTTCATTTTTTATGGTATTTGCTCCGAGCATAGTTCCGATTAACTTTCGTGCCGAACCGGTAGTTCCAACTCCTACTACCTGATATTCTTTTTGATTTACTTGTTTTTTTAAATCTTTGATAACTTTTTTAGTTGCTATAATTGGACTTCCCTCAGTATATAAATAAGTAGATGCTAATATTTTATTATTTTCATCAATTACTACTCCTTTGGTCGAAATACTGCCAATATCAATTCCAAGATATGCTTTTTTCATCTTTCACCTCTTTTTAATTATATGAAATCAAAATTAAAAAAGATGTCGAATTATTGTATTATGAATTATTTTATTATAAATTAGGTATTACTGATGTTTACATTCTATTTTTTGACTTATAAATAAACTATAGATTAATTTTTAAATTACTGATATAATATATCTAGGTGATAGAATGACAAAAGAAATGAAAGGTGTAGTAAACATCTTTAAATCAATTGGAGTAATTTTATTCTTTTTACTTTTTCCATCGTTACTATTTATAATATTTAATATCAATCCCAATAAAGTATCTAATAATGTCTACGTAATGTACTTAACTCTTGCTAACTTTATATTGTTCTTAATATTCGTCTTAATATATCGAAAAACGCTAATCAGAGATGGAAAGAAATTTTTGAAAAATTTTTCTAGTAACTTCGAATTATCTTTTAAATATTGGCTAACGGGATTTGCTATTATGATAGTTAGTAATTTATTTATAAGTTTCATTTTAAAAAAATCAATTGCCGGCAACGAGGATTTAGTCAGAAGTTTTATAAATATATCACCTTTACTTATGATATTTGATACAGTTATATTTGCTCCGGTACTCGAAGAACTTACTTTTAGAAAAAATATTAGAGATGCTATAAATAATAAATGGTTATTTGTCTTATTAAGTGGAATTATCTTTGGGTTTCTTCATATTTTTGGTTATATTACTTCTTTAAGTGATTTGATTTATTTAGTTCCATACTCTGCTTTAGGGATTTCTTTTGCCCTACTATACTATAGAACCGACAATATTTTCTCTACTATTTCTATGCATGCAATGCATAATCTTCTGGCGGTTTTAGTCTACCTTTTGGGAGTTTTATTATGAGAAAAATTGTAAGAGGATTTTTGTTTTTGGTTTTACTTGTTATTATTGTCTTATTATATGGTAGATATGGATGGATAGCAAAAATTGATACTAAGGAATATAAGATAGAAAGTGCTAATATCGATAGTAGTTTTGATGGTTTAAAGATAGTTCACTTTAGTGATCTGCATTATCTTCGAGTAGTAGACAGTGACTTTTTGAAAAGGGTTGTCGATGAAATAATTTTAATTGATCCAGATATTGTCGTGTTTACTGGTGATATTATCGATAAGGATTTTAAAATTAACGAAGAAAAAGAAGATAAGTTAATTGAATTATTGAAAAAAATACCGACAAAATATGGTAAGTATGCAATTATTGGAAATCACGATCATGTAGGAGATGCCGAGATGATAAGCCATATTTATGATAGTAGTGGGTTTATTTTACTGAAAAATAGTTACGATATTATATATGGCGAGAATGATGATAAATTGTTTATTGGAGGAACGGATACATACAGTTACGACATGGCCGACATCGATGAAGTCATGAAAGACCTTTCCGAAGATAATCAAATAAACTATAAAATTATTTTAACTCACGAGCCGGATTATGCCGATGAAATAGTCAGTAAATATGATGTCGATTTGATTTTAGCGGGACACTCCCACAATGGCCAAATTAATATTCCTTTTGCTAAAGAGTTATTTCTTCCTTACGGAGCGAGAAAGTATTATGATAATTTATACGAAATTGGAAATACTAAACTCTATGTTTCAAGTGGTCTTGGAGTATCGAGACTTAACTTTAGGCTATTTGATAATCCATCAATTAATTTTTACCGCATAAATAAAATTACAGACTAACTAATCTGTAATTTTTATTTAAATAAATCTTTGTAGATATCTTCGTAATCTTCGACGAGAACGATATTTAATCTATCTTTGACTTCACTAGGTAGTTCCGATAATTCTTTCGATGAATCAAGTGGTAAATAGACGGTTTCAATACCATTGGTCGTTGCGGAAATTAGTTTTTCTTTTAATCCTCCAACAGGTAATATTTTTCCACGGAGAGTAATTTCTCCGGTCATCGATACCTTGCTCGTTATTATTTTGTTTTTTAAAAGACTTAATATCGAAGTTACTATTGTTATTCCGGCCGACGGCCCATCTTTTGGAGTTCCGCCCTCTTCAATATGAATGTGAATGTCGGACTCTTCTTATATTTTATAATCGATTTTGAATTTTTCGTTATTGGCTTTGATATAACTTAGGGCAATATAGATACTTTCTTTGATAACATCTCCTAGTGCTCCGGTCAAAGTAATATTTCCATTTCCCGGATAGGCGGTACATGTTACCTTAAGTAGTGTTCCGCCGTATGGAGTGTAGGCAAGGCCATTTACAATACCGGTCTTTTTGGTCTCATCATTTGCTTGAATTTTATATTTTGTCATTCCAAGATAACTTTCAACATCTTGTTCATCTACTATTATTTTTTCTTTTTTACTCTTCGATATGATGATTTTTCGAATAATCGAATCGATTTGTCTATACAAATCTCGCGCTCCCGCCTCTTTTGTGTAATACTTTATTATTTTTTCGAGAGCAGAATCGGTAAATTTAATATTTTTAACTTTGTAGTCATCACATAGTTCGGGAATCAAGTGATACTTGGCAATATTTATTTTTTCAAAAACAGTATAACTAGAGAGAGTTATTATCTCTAGTCTATCCAATAAGGGAGATGGAATATCGGAAATATTATTAGCGGTCAGTATAAATAATACTTTCGATAAATCGTATTCTTCCTCGATATAATTATCGCAAAATTTACTATTTTGTTCACGGTCCAATACTTCGAGAAGAGCCGATGCTGGGTCTCCTTTATAATCTTTGGTTAATTTATCAACTTCATCGATTAAAAAGACAGGATTAATTGTCCGTGCTTTTTTCATACTTTGAATTATTTTGCCGGGAGAGGCTGCAACATAGGTTCTTCGGTGACCCAATATTTCGGCTTCATCATTTACTCCACCGACAGATATTTTAACAAAGTCACGGTTTAAAGCCTTAGCTATCGACGAGGCAAGTGAAGTTTTACCTACGCCGGGAGGCCCCACTAAACATATAATTGGACTATTTGATGAATTAGTCTTCTTTTTAACGGCAATATATTCGATAATTCTTCTCTTTACCTTATCCAAACCAAAATGGGATACATCTAAGACGGACTCGATAGTTTTAATGTCGGTATTATCTTTAGACTCAGTAGTCCATGGAAGAGATATGAGCCATTCAATATATGTTCTAATTGTTGTCACTTCGGGAGAGGAAGGATTGGCAAGAGTATATCTTTCGATTTCTTCGTTTAATCTCTTTCTAATGTGAAGAGGGATATTTTCATCGGCAGATTTATTTCTTAACTTTTTTATATCTTCTTCCTTTAAATCAACTTCTCCTAGTTCTTCTTTTAGAAGACGGATTTTTTCTCTTAGCATGTATTCGCGTTGTTCTTCTTCTAACTTGATTTTAATATTATCTTCAATTTTGTTTTCTAACTTTACAGTTTCTATTTCTTTAGATAAATCTTCAATTACTAATTTTAATCTTTCGATGGGATCAGGCGTCTCGATATACTTTATTGTAGACTGATATTCTAAAGGTAGTTCCGATACGATGATATCTCCTAATTTACTGATATTTTTGACGTCAGAAATACGACCAATCACGGTGTTAGACATATATGGAGAGATATTTATGTATTCTTCTAGTTTTCGATCAATTATTCTTTTTAGTGCTAGTGCTTCGGAAAAATCATATTCAAACTTTTTAATTGGTAAAACAAAAGCTGACAAGAATTCTTTGGTTTCGATATAGTTTAAAATTTCGACACGGTCTAATCCCGAAAGAATAACGCGCATAATACCGTTTGGAAGATCAATTTTAGATTTTATCTTACATAAAACGCCTATTTTAGGAAGGTCATTTATCGAAGGAGTCTCTTCGAGAGGGTCTTTTAAGTTGACTAATAAAAGATGATTATCGTAGTCTTTTTCAGATAATCTAATTATTTTTTTATCTTCTTCTTCGGTAAACTCTAATCTCGCTTCATTAGATGGAAAAAGAACAACCTCTCTTAAATATAATATGAGTAAATTTGCTTGTGTCACTTAAATCACCTTCAAATAAATAAAAAATGTATCTCTTTGAAATTGACTTTTTATTAGAGATACATCACTTCCTTTTTCTGATTATTTATCATAACATAAATAAAAAATATATCAAGTATTTTTGACATATTTTTTACAATATTTTTTACTTATAAAAATCTATTGAAGTAATTATATAATCTTCTTCGACTTTTTTTATTTTTATATTGCCAATTTCGTATTTGAATTGAGAAGTAGTACAAGAAGATAAATTATCTAAAGTACATTTTTCATTCTCTTTATTTAGGTATTCATAGGCAATACGAGCATTTATTTCGTCACCATCATCTTCGGTTACTTCAAAGTTGTAATTTCCAGTATACATAGTATTCCAGTCTTTACCAGAGTAATTACGGCAGTATAGAGAGTTATCTATTTCGTAATAGTTATCATAGTAGGCTCTATCATTATAATCAGATAGTTCAAGTTTAATATCTATTAACTTCTCATCTAAAAATGATAGAAGATATTTTTTTAATTCGTCTAAAGATTTGTATTCAGATTTTAGGTATTCACCTGTCATTTTATTATTTGCATTTTCAAATTCAATTTCCTTTGTCTTTCCTGTTAAATCATTTCCACAGTAGGCTTTCAAAACACTATTCTTATGATAATCATTTGCTTTATCAATTAAATCTCCAACTATTTTCTTGGTGCTTGAACTTGTAGTACTCTCTTTAATATAGGTACTACAAACATAGCCAGTATAATTACCACCTCTTTTTTGATAACTTATCTTGTACCATTTAGGACAGTTGTCGGTCTTTTCTTCCTCTTCTTCGATGGTTAACTCTTGAAAGCATGAAAGTCCATCGATAATATCACCAGTAGTCGAGTTTCTTACATTTAAAAGTGAAGCGTTAGAATCACACTCGACGTAGGCTAGATTTTTATCATTAGAAGTAGTCTCTTCCTTTTTGGTTTCTTTTTCGGAATTTAAATTATCGGTTGCCGAATTTTTTTGATTATTTTTAGTCTTTAAGTAAATGGTAGTTCCAATGGCTAAAATAATTGCTATAACTATTATAATAATGATAATTATTTTCTTTTTATTACCATCTTTTCGACCGTTTATTTTTCTTGTTATGGTTTTTTCCTCCTCTTCATTTTCTTCTAATCCTTCTATTTCTCTTTCAATATCATCCATTTTGAGCCTCCTACTATTTATAATATATCATAAATTGGGATAAATGAACATATTTATTTTTTAGTTTCTATAAATTAAAGCACTTCACTACTTTGAAGTACTTTTTTAAACTTTTTCTTTGATATATTCTAGTCGCAATTTATCGGCAACTGTAACGATAAATTCTGAATTTGTAGGTTTGGCTTTATCGATATCGACACTATGACCGAAGACATTTTCCA
This sequence comes from uncultured Bacilli bacterium, assembly GCA_947624475.1. GTDB lineage: Bacteria > Bacillota_I > Bacilli_A > RF39 > UBA660 > CAG-302. The sequence continues at coordinate 5,478 of CANQKK010000009.1, read as the reverse complement.
TCAAATCCCAGTCTCCACGATTCCAAGATACTTCGATAGCATGACGAATGGCTCTTTCGACGCGAGATACAGTAGTATCAAACTTAGTTGCTAATTCTGGATATAATTCTTTAGTAATTCCTCCTACTATTTCAGGATTATTATAGACAAGTGTTATGGCTTCGCGCACGTACTGATAACCTTTAATGTGCGATGGCATACCTAGTTCATGGAGAATTCTACTAATCGATATTTGAAGGTTATTGTGAAAGATATTGATACTTCTCTTTCCAAGCTCGGAAAAGGTATCTAGTATTTTGTCTTCAAGATCAGTTAAATCAAATGGTTTTAGAATATAGTAACTGACGCCATACTCACTTACCTTTCGAATTGTATCTGGTGCATTGTAGGAAGTTGCAACGATGATATTTTTCTGAATGCTGTTTTCTTTTAATTCTTTTAATACTCCTAGACCATCTTTCTTTGGCATAATTAAGTCGAGAATAATTAAATCATATTCTAAAGAATTTTCTTTAATTATCTTAAGTCCCTCTTCTCCGTCATATGCTTTTCCTACCACTTCGATTTTTGAATGATCTTCAAAATAATCTTCAACCATTCTAATTAAATTGATATTATCATCAATCATTAAAATTTTTATTTTTTCCATTATTGTACCTTCTTTCTTACAGCTATAATTTTACTACATAAAAACTACGAAATTTGTCGAATTATCTTCTAGGTGAAAAAAATAGAAAAGTATTTTTGTACTTCTCTATTCTAAACTTTTTACTATTTTTTCGACATTCCTGTAATCTGATGAGATACTTCCGATTATTACACCATCGACACAGTCTATATTCATTATATCATTTATATTGGTATTGTCAACAGAACCTCCATAAATTACAACGCTATTAGTATGATATTTGTCACTCAGATATTTTTTTATAAAAGTTACGATTTCTTCTAACTTTTTTTTGGTTGGAAGAATTCCTGTTCCGATACTGTATACTGGTTCATACGAAAAAGTTATAAACTCGATATTTTGAATATCTTTAAGATAGGCATCTAATAGTTTGGGAATTTTAACTTGATAATCTTCGTCAATATTTTCACCGAAACATAATATTGGAAAAATATTGGAATCTAAAGCCGCTATTAATTTATTGTTTACGATATTTGGATTTTCGCCAAATTCTTCAATTCTTTCATTATGACCGATTAATACATACTCGATACCTAATGATTTCAACTGATTACTAGATATTTCTCCCGTGTGATTTTTCGATATATCATAGTGCATATTTTGAGCACCTATTGGCCAGTTGCAATTATTGGTAAAGGCTTCAAGGTAAATATTTGAAGGGCAGATGATAATATTTGCACTGGTATTTAATTTATTTATTCTATCAATATAAAGATACAAATCATCATAAAGTAGATCCATTTTGTGATTAAGAATTAGTAATTTGTTCATTTTGTTTCTTTTCCTTTCCCCAGGATATAGCAATTATTCCTCCGACTATAAGCGGAATATAATACGTTGCTAATCGCCAAATTAACATATAGGCCATAACGCTAGACTCGGAGAGCAAACGTTCAAAAAGATAAATGAAACAGTATTCTGCCCCTCCACTATTACCGGGAGTTACAAATAGTAGACACATCATCTTAGAGTACTTCGCTATAATAAAGATATTTAACATACTTATACTATCAATACCAAGTGACTTGGCAATTGGAATAGATGATAAGTAGTAGAAAAGTAAGGAGATGATATTTACAAGGACCATCTGAAAAAATAATTTTTTGTCTTTTTTTAGTTTTTCAGCACCCTCATTAAAATTGGTAAGATAACTATCGAGTTTTTCTCTTACACTATCAGTATCTTTTATTATATGTAACTTATTAAGAAGTAAAATACCTTTCTTCATAATAAAACTGTTAAACTTTTTGTTATAAACAAGAAAAAAACTTGCTCCAAGAAGTGATATATTGACAATGAAATTTAAGATTATTGTCGTTGTTACTAAACCGTCATTGGGAACTATCTTAGTAAAAAAGTTTAAGATGACGACAAAAGTATCGACAATGATCAGCGATATTTGATATAAGATTAATTTTTGCATCGTTATATTAGTCGCTTTTCCATAAGGAATACCGGCATCTTTAAGGTAAAAAATCTCAAATGATTCTCCTCCGATAGAACTTGGTGTAATACCTGCGAAGAAAGGATATATCAAACATATTTTGAACATTTTGGACATTTTGACGTCTTTTATTTCTTTTTTAGCAAGATAATAAGTCGTAACCGCTAGAAAATATCGGCAAAGAAAAACGAAAAGAATTCCAATTGCCAAATAGAAGATATTTACGTTAGAAAGAGCATTTAATATGTCAAGATAATTATCTTTAAGTGAAAAATATAATATTCCTATAAATAAAATAGTTACTATTAATAAATATAATTTAATCTTGTGCTTTTTCATCTTCTATTACTTCTATTCCTACTAATTTTCTTTCTTCTAAATACTTCATTGTGGCTCCTCCTCCAGTAGATACATGGTAAAATGCTTCGCCGAATCCTAAATTATTCACAGCCGAAGCCGTATCTCCACCACCTACTAATGTTTTTATTTTATTTTTTTCTAGCGTTTTAAATATTTTCTTGGTACCGACAGCAAATCTAGGATCTTCAAACATTCCCATCGGTCCATTTATAATTACTCGTTTGGCTACTTCTAACTCTTCACTAAATAGTTTGATAGTTTTCTTTCCTATGTCATAGCCGATATCATTACTATCAAAGTCTTCGATGTTCTTTACTACTATCTCTTTGCCTTCCAATACCGCAAAATCTTTCGGCAAAACGATTTTATCTCGGTATTTATCGAGCATTTGCTTACAGAAATTTAAGTTTTTTGTACTTATGATAGATTTACCGGTATTGTATCCCAGTACCTTTAAGAAAGTAAAGGACATAGCACCTCCGATTAATAGTTTATCACATTTTTCTAATAATTTTTCAATTAAAACTATTTTATCATCAACTTTTTTTCCTCCTAGAACGACGATAAAGGGATACGTCGTACTATCTAAAATATTATCAATTTTTTGTACTTCTTTCTCTGTTAGAAATCCTAAACCACTCGGGAGATATTTGGGAATACCTGTTACCGAAGCATGATCTCTATGACAAGAGCCATAAGCATCATTTATAAAGATGTCGCCAAGAGAGGCCCAAAACTTAGCAAGGGTAATATCACAATTTGATTCTCTTTTGCGATCTAAATCTTCAAATCTTGTATTCTCGAGAAGCAACACTTCCCCATCTTCTAAAGAATTTACCATTTCGAGGACTTCTTTTCCTTTAGAATATGGACAAAATTTGACTTCTTTATTTAGATACTTCGATAATCTTTCGGAAACTGGCTTTAGACTATTTGTCTTTTTGTCTTCGGCAGTTTTGACTTTTCCTAGGTGTGATAATAAAATTACTCTCGCTTTAGCATTAATGCAATATTTAATTGTTCTAACACTAGACTTTATCCTCGTGTCATCATCTATTTTGTTATCTGTCATAGGAACATTTAAATCACATCTTATTATGACTTTCTTTCCTTGCAAATTAAAATCTTTAACTGTCTTTTTCATATTTTCTCCTTGATTATAATTATACTATATTTTTTTTACAAAGTAAATTATTAGTCTACATTTTAATAATATTTAATAAAATTAACTGAGGGATATTATGAAAAATACGATAGAATTTTATTATAATATACGAATTAATGAATTACACAACAGTAATGATAAGTTTTTTTTTAATATTGGAAATAATAAATTAGTCTTTGAAAAATTCGATGGTAATATCAATTTAATTGAAGATATATACAAACTTAATTATCAACTGCAATTTTCTTCCTACGTAGATCATATTATTCCAAATAGATACAATAATCCTCTAACAAAAATAAATGGTAACTTTTATGTTTTAATTATTAAAAATAACTTGGGTAGTGATGGTCCTCTATCGTTAAATAGAATATCTATGATGGCTAAAACTAATATTAATAATATAAAAGTACTAGAACGAGATAATTGGGAAATGCTTTGGGAAAATAAAATTGATTATTTTGAGATGCAAATCGGACAAAATGAAAAAAAATATCCTCTCATTAGAGAGTCTATTGATTATTTTATCGGACTTGGAGAAAATGCTATATCATATCTTGTAAACACAAAGAATGAACTAAAACCTACCTTTGAAGATAGAAAAGTTCTATCACATAATTCTTTGGGTAAGGATTTTTCAAATCCAACTAATATTATTTTAGATCATCCGGCACGAGATGTAGCGGAATATATTAAGTTATCTTTTTTTAATAAAAATTATAATATATTTAAAGAGCTAGATGAATACTTTTATTATAATCATTACTCAGCATATGGTATTAGAGTTTTATTTGCTAGAATATTGTATCCTAGTCTTTATTTTGATTTATACGACAGTATCGTAAGTGGAAAGAACGATGAGAAAATGCTGAGTATATTTACAACAAAAACACATGCTTTCGAGGAATACTTGTATAAAATGTATTTGTATTTTTCAAGATACTATAATATTCCTGAGGTTGAATGGCTAAAAAAGCGAGAAATTAATCCTCGTTTACAACTTTAATTACTTCGGGAATTTCATTTATGAGAGCAGTTTCGATACCATCTTCGAGAGTTGAAGAAGCCATCGGACAATTCGAGCAGGCTCCTACTAAAGTTACATAGACAACACCATTTTCAAAACGATTAAACTTGACTGAGCCACCATCATTTTCTAAATATGGTCTGATTTTATCTAACACTTCATTAATTTTCTTTTCAATTTCTTTATCTTTCACTTTCATCACCTAGTTATTATTATATATTTTTTTTAAGGAAAGTACAACTATTTGTTTTAAAAATAGTTAAAAAGTGGTATAATAATGGTCGTGAGGAAGATATTATGACAAAAATTAAGAAGGAAGATCTCGTTAAAGTTACCGTAACTGGAGTACAAAAATACGGGGCTTTTGCTAAGATTGGCGATTACGATGGCCTTATTCATATTTCAGAAATATCTTATGGATTTGTAAAAAATGTCAATGACTATTTAAAAATAGGCGATAAAATATATGCTCAAGTAGTCGATATTAATGATGATAATAATCATTTGAAACTAAGTATTAAAGATATTGATTATCGAAATGATGGTTCAAAACTTAAAAGAATGTCGGAGACAAAAAGTGGTTTTAAGCCTCTTAAAGATAATTTAGAGATATGGATTAATAATAAGATTAAAGAAATTACCGACAAAATGTAAAATAAGAAAAAAATATTTGTAATTCTCTTGACAAATACTGTTATTAAATGGTATATTATTAATTGTCATGAGACATTTGGGCGATTAGCTCAGTTGGTTAGAGCACCTGCCTTACAAGCAGGGGGTCATAGGTTCGAGTC
>CANQKK010000008.1 GCA_947624475.1 uncultured Bacilli bacterium | reverse complement strand
GTCGGAAGAAAGAAGATAGTGACGAATATGAAACTTACAAAGAAGAGACAACGTTAAATAGTATGATTCCAATATGGAAGAAAAATAAAAAGGATATTACCGATGAAGAATATAATAATTTTTATAGTGATAAGTTCTATGATTATTCGAGTCCTCTAAAAGTAATGCACTTTAATATTGAGGGAAATGTAAATTATACGGCACTTTTATACATTCCATCTCATGCTCCATATGATTATTATACTAAAGAGTATGAAAAGGGACTCCAGTTATATACTAATGGCGTTTTGATTATGGATAAAGCAAGTGAGTTACTTCCTGATTATTATAGTTTTGTAAGAGGTGTAATCGATACTGAAGATATCCCTCTAAATATTTCGAGAGAGACTCTTCAAGATGATAAGAATATTAAGTTAATTGCTAAAAGTATCGAAGGAAAAATAAAGAAAGAATTAGAGGATCTTTTAAAAAATGATCGTGACAAATATGAAGAGTTCTACAAAGCCTTTGGGATGGGATTAAAGTTTGGTATTTATAGTGATTATGGAATAAATAAAGAAAAATTGGAAAATTTATTAATGTTTCCATCTTCTAAGAATAAGAAGTTAACAACATTAAAAGAATACACGGAGAGAATGAAGAAAAATCAAAATAGTATTTATTATGCCTGCGGAGAGAGTATCGATAAAATTGACTTACTTCCTCAGGTGGAAAGTATCAAAGGAAAATATGAAGTATTATACTTAACTGAATATATCGATGAATTTACTTTGCGTACTTTAAATACTTACGAAGGAAAAGAATTTGTCAATGTATCTTCGGAAAATACTGATTTATCTACTAAAAAAGAGAAAGAAGCAATAAAAAAGGAAAACGAAGATAATAAAAAAATGCTCGAATTTATGAAAGAGAGTCTCGGCGATAATATTACGGAAGTAAGATTTACTAATAAATTGAAAAAACATCCAGTCTGTCTTACTACGGAGGGTGAAATATCTTCTTCGATGGAAAAAGTAATAAATGCTATGCCGACAAATGAAAAGATAAATGCTAAGATGGTTCTCGAGATTAATTTAAATCATAAAATTAGTGAAAAATTAAAAATGTTATATGAGGAAGATAAGGAAGAACTAAAAAAATACACGCAAGTTATCTACTTGGAGGCAAGACTAATTGAGGGATTACCGATTGATAATCCTACTGAAATGAGTAATATTATATGTGATATAATAGCAAGTAAGTAAATAAAATATTTAAGAAAGGAAAGTGATTTATATGCTTACGAACAGATTATTTTTTGATGACAGTCTTTTCAAAGGAGAGGACAATGTCAAATGTGATGTCTACGAAAAGGGAGGAAATGTTGTAGTCGAAATGGAAGCACCCGGTTATACTAGAGATGATATTAATATCTCTATTGACAGGGGAGAACTGTCGGTTACTTTCGAGAAGAAAAGTGAAGAGGAAGAAAATAAAAAGTATCTCCATCGTGAGAGAAAAAGTTACAGCAAGGTAACTAGAACTTTCTATCTCGGTGACGTAAGTGAAGATGAGATAAATGCTAGTTTTCGAAATGGAATTCTAGTAGTATCTTGTCCTAAGGCAAAACAGATTGAGACAAAAAAGACTATAAATATAGGAGACTCTGAATAGTTGTCTCTTTTTTCTTATAAAATGTTTTCTTTACTTTTTAATAAATATAGTTTATAATATCGAACAAGGAGGGTAAGAGTGGCTTATTATTTTACTGTGAGAGATAAGAAAGAGTACAAACCTTTGGAAATTCATAAATCCGAGTTATTTCAAAGATTATCTAGATTTAAAGGTGCTTCCTATAGTCTCGAAGAGATAGATAAATTTACAATTAATTTTCCTAATGAAGTATCTCTTCGAGTATATTTGAATGAAATAGGAGTTTTAAGCGCTAGTGATATCAATAGAGAAATTACTGTTAGACAAAAAATTAAGGGTGAATTAAGAAAAGTAAAATACTCGATTATATATGAAGATATGGCTAAGTATTTAGATTTTGACTATTTAAGGAATCAAATTTTGGCAAGATCTGGCGATATTGACTTTCTGAAAAAATTAACTAGTTACTATCGTAATAGTGCCTGTGGCAGTTTTTCTATTAATTCTATTATTTCTTTTCTTTTTGATAGATATGACGGTATAGTTGATATTAATAAATTGCTAGATGATTTTTTATTTGCCGAAGTATGCAAAGTAAACTATGAAGATGGTAGTTGCGTTCTTAAATATAAATCGCTTCATGATTTTGGAATGTTTCTTTATAACTATATTTCTAAAGAAGAAAAGTCTTTAAAAAGCAACTTAGATGGTCAAATTAGTTTTGAAGATGAAATGCCTAAAAAGAAAGTAAAAACTAAAAGTAATCGGGAAATTGATGGTCAAACATCGTTCTTTTAAGAAACTAAAATAATAGTTTCTTTTTGTTATTCTAAATAAAAAAGGAAAAAATAGGAGTTTTATCCTATTTTTTAGAACTTGCTAGTACTAAATTATAAGCACCTAAGCCTAACGTCATCGAAATGATTGCTATAAATAAAGTAGGTATTGTCTCTCCGGTTGTTGGAGCCTCATCTTTAGGAGTATATTTAGTGTATTCGCTAGGTGTCCAAAGGTTACTATCTCCCGCTTTATTTTTAAGAGTAATAAATTTTGGATAAATATTTACTGTTACAGTTTGTGTATTTTCTTCCGACCATTTAAATACATACTTGTAGGTTATAGCCTCTCCCTTTTCAGTTGCTGTTTTAAGTTTTTCTTCAGTAATACCAAAGTAATAATCTCCATCGGGGTCTATTGCTTCTTCGTCACTACCGTTTACTGAAAACTTCGCATTTCTTGCTTCTGATGAAGATGGAGTATCAATATGAAAACCTAGCCAAGCAGCATTATCAGGTCTTCCTTGACTGTTAGAAGATAGATACTGAAGTGTAATACCACTATTCTTACCATAATCGATAGTTACATTTGCCGTCTCATTATTACTGATAACTACATCTAATGAACTTCCATTTCCCGACTTAACTGAATCAGATTTAGATATATCTTTTACTAATCCATATTTATCAGATGCAGCAAAAACGGTTGGAATAAGTGATGCACTTAAAAGTAGAGTCATAAAAAAGGCAAATAACTTTTTCTTCATAAAAAATTCACCTCCTTAGTCATATTTTAGACGAAAGAGGAATCTATATACTTGGTAAAAATTATCTATCTCATAGTTCCTTATTTAAAAGGAATGGTAATTTTTTACTGAAATTTAATATACATAAATATTTGTTTTTGTAAGATAATATTAATAAAACATATCTATTAATTATAATAAGTATAATTTAAAAATTTATACATTTAACTTCGAAAGTAGTTACTAATTATGTATTTTAAGAAAAGTAATATTGACCTTCTTTTTTCATGTGTGTTATACTTTAAATGGTGATACTATGAATGAAAAAGCAAAAAAGAGAATCGAAGAACTTACAGTAATTTTAAATAAGGCAAGTGAAGAATATTATCTCGAAGATAATCCAACTCTTACCGATGCTGAGTATGATAGATATATGGGAGAACTTATATCGCTAGAAAGTAGATATCCCGAGTATCGGAGTAGTAATAGTCCAACTTTACATGTCGGGGCTAAAATTCAAGATAAATTTAAAAAAGTAACTCATAAAATACCGATGCTCAGTTTAGGAAATGTCTTTAATGAAGATGAAGTTCGCGCTTTCGATGAGAGGATTCAAAAAGAGGCTCATCCTCAGTATGTTTGTGAACTAAAGATAGATGGACTTGCTATTTCTCTTACTTATGAAAAGGGGTTACTCGTTCGCGGAGCAACTAGAGGAGATGGAACTACTGGAGAAGATATAACTGAAAATATAAGGACAATTAAATCGATACCTCTCGTATTAAATAGAGAAATTGATATCGAAGTAAGGGGAGAGGTTTATCTTTCTAAAGAGTCTTTTGAAAAAATAAATAGAGAGCGGGAAAAAAAGGGCGAATCTCTATTTCAAAATTGCCGAAATGCTGCTTCTGGATCTGTTCGTAACTTAGATTCTAATATTACTAAAAAGAGAGATTTGGACTGTATTATATATCATTTGCCCAATCCTTTAGACTATGGTATTACTACCCACTACGAAGCATTAAATTTTATGAGAGAGTTGGGTTTTACTACTAATTATAAGGTAAATAAATTAGTCGATAATGTAACTGATATAATTGATTATATCGATGAGTGGACAAAAAAGCGAAGTTCACTTCCTTATGATATTGATGGAATTGTAATTAAAGTAAATGATATTAAAACGCAAAATAAATTAGGATATACAGTTAAAGTACCAAAGTGGGCTACGGCTTATAAATTTCCTGCCGAAGAGGTATCGACAAGATTAATTGATATTCTCTTTACAGTCGGAAGAACAGGCAAGATTACTCCTAATGCTGTTTTAGAGCCTGTTCGCGTAGCAGGGTCAACAATTTCGAGAGCTACATTACATAATGAAGATAATGTTATTTATAAAGATATCAGAATAGGAGACTACGTCATTATAAGGAAGGCTGGAGATGTTATTCCAGAAGTTGTAAAACCAATTAAAGAAAGAAGAACGGGCGAAGAAAAAACTTTCTATATGATAGATAAATGTCCTATTTGTGGTACGAGAATTATTCGTAAAGAAAAAGAGGCTGACTATTATTGTCCGAACGATTTATGTCCTGCTCGAAAAATTGAAAACATTATTCACTATGCCAGTAGGGATGCTATGAATATCGATGGTATGGGGGAGTCGGTGATTGAGGATTTGTATAATGAAAAATTTATTACTGATATTACTGATATATATAATATTAATAGTTACCGAGAAGAACTTATTAATTTAGAAGGATATGGTGAGAAAAAAATTGAAAATCTTGCTAATGCTATCGAAAATAGTAAAAATAATTCTCTCGAAAAATTGTTATTTGGTTTAGGGATTCGAAATGTTGGTGCTAAGACGGCTAAAATTTTAGCACGAAATTATAAAAATATCGATAATTTAATTGCTACTCGAGCTGATGAATTAACTAAAAAACCTGATATTGGTCCAATAATTGCTACAAGTATTGTGGATTATTTTAAGAACGAAGAAAATATAAATATCATAAATAAATTAAAAAAATTAAATGTCAATATGAAGTATATCGATGATTCTTCTTATGAAGAAAAAGAGGAATTTAAAGGAAAAACTTTTGTTTTGACGGGAACTTTGACTAGTATAACGAGAGATAGGGCAAGTGAAATAATAGAAAATTTAGGTGGGAAAGTATCTAGTTCTGTGAGTTCGAAAACTTCTTGCGTCGTAGTAGGAGATAATCCTGGAAGTAAATATGATAGAGCGCTAGCCCTAGGAATTCCTATTTGGCAGGAAGAAGAGTTTTTAGAAAAAATAGAATATTAAAATTAGATGTTTATGGTAAAAAGGAAAAAAGTACTTAAAATTCTTGCTTTCTTTCTAAAAATATTGTACAATATAGTTGTATTATAGGAGGTAATAGCTATGGGGTTAAATAGAAAAGGTCAAACACTTATCGAGTATGTGCTTATTATATCGCTTATTACTGTACTTGCAATTGCCGCTGTTAAAGTATTTGGTGGATACCTACAGGATGCTATTACCAAGATGGGATGCAGTATTTCTGGAGAAGAATATGTCAAAGGAGAAAAAGTAGGAGAGGGAAGTTGCTCCGGAGATGAAACTAATTTATTTGATTTTATTAATTAAGAATATAAATCGACACATAATTTATATTCTTTTTTTTATAATCAATATATGAAGATATATATTGATTTATTTTTTTTACTTAATATTATTATCGATTACACTGTAATTCTCTCGGTTAGTATTCTTCTAAAGAGAAAGACTACTGTTTTGAGAATTATTTTATCTTCTCTAATTGGTGGTCTATCATCATTTGTTTTGTTTACGAGTATTAATAGAGTAATCATCGAACTACTTAGTATTATTCTAATTAGTTTAATATCTTTTGGCTTTAAGAATATTTTATATTTAATAAAAAATATTATCTATATTTATCTTACTAGTACCTTAATTGGTGGAACGATGTATCTATTTAATTTAAGAGTTAGTAATAATTATCTTTTAAGTTATTTAATTATGATTATTATAAGTATCGAGGTGATGTTTCTCTATATAAAAGAGATGAAAAAGGTAAGAGATATTTATAATAATAGTTATCAAGTTGACATATACTTTAAAGATAATGAAAGTCTTTCTCTAACTGGATTTGTCGATACGGGAAATAATTTGTACGATCCTTATAAAAAGAGACCGATAATTTTGGTATCTAATAAATACAAGAGAGATGGTAATTTTCTTTTAGTCCCGTATAGTACGATAAATAATCATGGAATGTTAAAATGTCTAAAAATTAGTAGTCTCTATATTGATAAAAAGAAGTACCGAAAGGAAGTATTAGTTTCTTTTTCGGATAGTCCTATTTTAATTGATGGAGTAGATGTCATACTACATAAAGATATAATGAAAGGAAGATAATATGTTAAAGTTATTAAAAAAATTATTTCGGAAATTAAATTATTTATTTTATGTTGGGAGTACTGATATATTACCTGAACCACTATCTAAAGAGGAAGAAGAAAAGTATGTAAATCTCTTTCTAGGTGGCGATATGGAAGCCCGCAATAAATTAATTGAACATAATTTAAGGCTGGTAGTTTTTTTGGCTAAAAAATATGAAAATACTAAAATAGATCTCGAAGACTTAGTATCTATTGGTACGATAGGATTAATTAAAGGGGTAAATACTTATCAAAATGATAAAAATATAAAACTTGCAACTTATGCCTCTAGGTGTATCGATAATGAAATACTAATGTATCTTCGCAAGACGAAGAGAAAGAGAAGTGAAGTATCTTTTGAAGATAGTCTAAGTTTTGACTCCGAGGGAAATGAACTTCATCTCGAAGATGTTTTGGGAACGGAACAAGATTTAGTAACTAAACCAATTGAAAAGGAACTAGACAGATATTTACTATATAGAGAAGTGTCCAAACTAAATAATCGTGATAGAGAGATAATCGAACTTCGCTACGGATTAAATGGTAAAAAAGAAATGACCCAAAAGGAAGTTGCCTCGCTTCTGGGAATTTCTCAGTCTTATATTTCGCGAATCGAAAAGAAAGTTATAAAAAAACTATCTGCAATAATAAAATTATAAAAGTCGAACTCTATTAAATGTATAATGACATCCAAACATCTTGATAAATATTTTCCTTTATAGTATAATAATATTGTATTAGATAAGAAGGAGAGTTAGAATGGAAAGAATTAAAAATTGGATAAATAAAAATAAAGGTTTGACAATTGTAATTGTCCTTACCTTAGTGCTATTTATTATCCTTTTGATCATCTTTTTAGAGATGTTACTAGGAGGGTCATCTAATAAATATGGAAATAGATTAGATGGTATCGAGGATGTTAAATTAGCAAGTGATGTCTATGATGGCGTCGAAGAAGAGATAATGGAAACTGGACTAGCAGAGGAAGCGTCGGTTCGTCTTCAGGGGAAAATCGTCTATACGACAATTGTTCTAAAGAGCGATACGAGTGCTGACAAAGCCAAAGAAATAGCGAAGTCGACGCTAGATAATTATTCTGAGGAAGAACGATCTTTTTATGATTTTTCTTACTTTCTAAAGTGGGAAGGAGAAGAAGAGGATACCGTCATTACCGGAAACAAGCATCATAGTCTCGAAGACATTTCTTGGGTAAAAAGTTAGGTGAGTTACCATGAAGAAAAGAAATAATAAAATTATTGCTCTCATTCTCGCCGGAATTATTTTTGTCGTTTTGCTGGGTATCTTTATTTTAAACTATAGTAAAGATGACTCTAGTTTTTCTCTTCTCGAGAAAAAGTGGTTAAATGATAATACTAATAATGTTTTAGATGTCAGTGTCTATAATGATATACCTATATATGGGAAAAATGGTAGTGGTGTCATATTTGATTTTTTAGATGATTTTACAATTAAATATGGAATCAATTTTAATAAAGTATCATATTCGTCTTCTAATCCTAAAGATTTAAAGCCGACTTCTTTTCAAGTAGTAAGTAATAATACTACTCTTACTGATAAAGATATTCTTCTCTATGAAGACTATTATGTCCTAGTATCTTCTGCTGAAAAAACTATCGATTATATAAGAGATATCGAAGACATTAATATTATGGTTTTAGAAGATGATATTGGACTTGCTTCCAATTATTTGGAAGACGCTAAAAACGTATCATTTACTCCTAAAAAGAATATCGATGATATTAAAAGTGAATTTCCAGAGGAAGATGATAAGGACGTAGATACCAAAGAGGCTAAATATGCTCTTATTCCATATAATATGTATGTAGATTTTATTTTAGAGAACAACTTAAATATTATTTTTCATCTCACGGATATATCCAAAAAATATATTTTGAAAGTTGAGGATAAGACGCTACTGAATATCATGAAGAAGTATTATCTTCAATTTAAGGATGATGTACAATCTTCTTCATATAAAGAAAATTTCTTAAATGAATTTTTTGCGGACAAAAAAATAAGTGAAGCCGATAGAATGGAATATAATGCTAGTCCATATAATGTAGGATATATTAATTATATGCCATTTGAAAGCGAAGATGATGGAAAATTAGTTGGAAATTTATCAAACTATATTAATGGCTTCGAGAGTTTATTCGACGTCGACTTTCAAGTAATTTACTATGATAGTATTGAAAAATTGAGACAAGACTTTTCTAGTGGTAAGTTAGATGTTGTCTTTGCTAACTTTAGTACTGATAATTTGAATATCGATATTATTCATACGCCATCATTATTTAAGGAAGAATATGTCGTCTTATCGAAAGATAATTTTACAATAAATTCTATCAAAGGTCTATCTGGTTACGATATAAAAACGATTAAAAATAGTTATCTAGATGATTTAGCTTCTGCTAATAATATTAAGGCAAAAGTTTATAATAATACTGATAGTTTGCTTCGAAGTAGTAACTCTTCTTCTATTATTGTGATCGATAAAGATACGTATAATTATTATAAAAATTCTAAATTTGGAAATTATAATATTGTCTATAGTGGAATTCTTCCTTATGAGTATGATTTTGCAATAAGAGATGTAAATAAAAATGCTATCTTTAGTCAAATGCTAAGTTACTATGTATCATCTATTAGTTATGAGAGTATAAAGTATCAATATAATACGAATGAAAAGATCGATAATTTTAATCTTATTGCCATCTTTTCGGTTGTTGTAGTAATTGTATTAATATTATTCCTCGTAAGATTTATTTTCAAAAGGAAAAAGGTAAAAGATTTATCTTCGAATAATAATGATAATAAATTAAGGTACATCGATACGATGACATCACTTAAAAATCGTACTTATCTGAATGCCAAAATAAAAGAGTGGGACGATAATGTTATTTATCCTCAGGCTTTTGTAGTAGTTGATTTAAATAATATTAAGTACATAAATGATAATAAAGGTCACGAAGAGGGCGACACTGTTATTAAAAAGGCTGCGAGTATTTTAATAGTAAATCAAGAGGCTAATACTGATATTATTCGTACTGATGGTAATGAATTCCTAATATATATGGTCGGATACAGTGAGAAAGATGTCGTTGCCTACACGCGAAAAATTTATAAAGATCTCAAAGAACTTCCATATGGCTTTGGGGCCGCTATCGGATATAGTATGATTATGGATGATGTTAAGACAGTCGATGATGCTATTAATGAAGCGACTCTGGATATGAGAAATCGAAAAGAAAATATGTGAGTGTGACGGAAAATGAAGACAAAATTAAGAAAGAGTTTAAAGAGGATTATTAAAATTCTAAGTTCTAAAGAACTTAGAATTTTGCCGGCTTATTTAGCTTACAGTTTTGTCTTAGCAATTATTCCACTTCTTACGATAATAGTTGTCGTAGCAAGTTCTTTTTCTATTTCGATAAACACAATTTTAAATCAGATCAGTAACATTGTTCCAGAGTATATAAGTAACACTATAATAGGAGCAATTTCTAGTAAGAATTTTGATTTATCTATCGGTTTTTTAAGTTTAATTACTTTTGCTCTTGCTTCTAAAGGAATGTATGCTATTATTGATACTTCCAATAGTTTATATAAAGTTGAAAAAAATTCAGAAATAAAAAACAGATTAAAATCTATTTTCATCTTACTTATTGTAATCGCTCTATTATTATTTATTTTTATTTTTTCAATGTTAGGTGGAGGAATATTAGATTTATTGAAAAAATATCAAATATTGATTAATATTAGTGATGAAATAAATATGGTTTACGAGGCTTTGAAATGGCCACTTACGTTTTTAATAATATTTTTTAATATTAAATTAATATATATGATTGCTCCGTCTATCAAAGTAAAGAGTAGTGAGACCACTATCGGGGCTTTTGTTACTACTGTCGGTTGGGTTTTATTTACCGCTATCTTCAATTACTATATTAAATATTTTGGAAAGTACGATTTAATTTATGGTAGTTTATCTGGAATAACTATTTTACTTATTTGGATTTATGCTCTATGTTTTATCTTGGTTCTTGGTATAGTCATAAATACTCTCGAGTATAATAAAAGGTAAAATAAGTATAATATAAAATGATAGTATTACTTAATATTAATTTTCGCAGACTACAGAGTAATATATAGTAATACTATTATCTCCTTATATTTGAAGTCATTTGACTTAAGTGAGTTTGATGCTCACTTTTTGTTTAAAAAAGTAAAAAAATAGTTGAAATTTAATATAATATATGGTAGAATTAAATTCGTCATGGAGTAATCCGCTTATTTTAGATAATGATTACTTGAGAAGAAAGGAAGTGTATAATCGATGGATATAATTGACAAAATTACTGCAAGTCAATTAAAGAAAGATTTACCAGAGTTTCGTGTTGGAGATTCCGTTGTTGTCGGATGTATTATTACCGAAACTAGAGGTGGTAAGGCTAAAGAGAGAATCCAAGACTTTAAAGGAACTGTAATTGCTAGAAAAGGAAAAGGTGTATCTGAGACATTTACTGTAAGAGGAGTGTACTCGGGTGTAGGTGTTGAAAAAACTTTCCATATTCACTCTAACAAGGTTGCCTATATAAAAATTGAAAAACCTGGTAAAGTTAGAAGAGCTAAATTATATTTCTTGAGAGATAGAAAAGGAAGCTACAAGATTAAAGAGAGAAGATAATAGTTTTAGCTATTATCTTTTATTATTTGAGAGGTGAAAAAATGAAAAAGTTTATTAAAGAAGTTTATCCTTATGTCGTCATTATAGTCATCGTCGTATTAATTAGAAGTTTTATTGTAACTCCGGTTATTGTAAGTGGCGAGTCGATGGTTCCAACTCTTACTGATAAAGATTTGCTTCTCGTAAGAAAAATTGGATATAATAAATCTAGTATTAAAAGGTTTGATATTGTTGTTTTATATGAACATGAAGTGGATAAAAAGGAGGAAATTGTTAAAAGAATAATAGGTTTACCGGGAGAACATATATCCTATCGTAAAAATAAACTATATGTTAATGATAAACTAGTTGAAGGAAATTTTATTTTCCGCGATACTGGAGACTTTAATCTCGAAGAAATATGTAGTTGTACTACGATACCAGATGGAAAGTATCTTGTTCTCGGAGATAATAGACCGGTATCAAAAGATAGTAGATATTTTGGCTTAATTGATGAAAAAGATATTATTGGTAAAGCAATTTATCGTATATGGCCAATTTCTTCTTTTGGTAAAATTTATAAATAGTAAAAAAAGATTTTGGCACTTACACTTGAAGGGTGATAATTTAAAATATTATCATCTTTTTATAACTTTTAATTTTAGTCTTTCCATGCTATAATTAGTATATAAAATTAGTGAGGTGTAATAATGGAAGCGTGTCAAAATCCTGAAGTATTAAAGGTAATAATGTTTATAAGTGAACTGCTCAAAATATTATTTGTCGTCGTACCAATTGGATTGATTATCATAATATTATTTAGTTTTTTTAAAAAAGTTGCTTCATCAGAATTGGACGATAACAAAGAAGTGGTAAAAGTAGCAAAAAGAATATTATATTGTGTAATTTTATTTTGTGTACCAGCAATAGTAAGTTTTGTAAATAATATTTTGGGGAATGCTGGTTTAGCAGTGGGCTACTCCGAATGTATAAGTAATGCTAATTCAAATTACATAAATAGTAGGATTGAATTTCTAGCCGAAGAAGCGGTTGCAAAAGCGAAAGAAGATATGAATATATCATCTATTTTACAAGCGGAAGAAGCAGTGAAGAAAATGACAAATCAAGATAAAAAAAGTTCCCTATTATCTGAATTAGAAGAATTACGAAGTAATATAGGTAGTCAGAGTTCTTCTTCGAATTAGAGTTCTTATGATTATACTTTTGATAATATATCATCTGGAACTGAAAAAAATTATTTTGTTCCAATACAAGATAGTAATGTAAAAGTTTCTTTTGGTAGTAAATCGTATACCGCTGGATGTAGAAAACAAGTATATCACGATTTATCCGCTAGTGAGGGAACGCCTTTATATGCAGGTATGGATGGAAAGGCTACTTTCTCGCAAAGTACAGGAACTGTTAATAATGATAAAGTATTAGT
This sequence comes from uncultured Bacilli bacterium, assembly GCA_947624475.1. GTDB lineage: Bacteria > Bacillota_I > Bacilli_A > RF39 > UBA660 > CAG-302. The sequence goes on along the minus strand of CANQKK010000008.1, from coordinate 1,783 downwards.
CAGTTATGGAAATCAGGTTTTAATTTATAATAATAACTCTGATGAATACATTATTTATGCCCATTTAAAAGAGTTTGCTCCTAGTATAATGTCTTCTAATAAGCAAAAATTAGTTACGAAATCTTGTCCTAAGAAAGGAAGTACGCCTCCATGTCCCGCATCGAGTGCAGTTAATTTTAATAAATCAGTAGTGGTTGAAACAAATGTAAAAAAAGGTGATTTAATAGGATATTTAGGAAATACGGGAAATTCGACAGGTCCACATTTACATATCGAAATACATAAAGGTGGTTCTTGTATCGAAGATCCTTATGCAGCCTTTGGAATGAGATAAATGGTGTTACTATTTAATAATAAACGATTTTATTTAAATTAAAGAGTCAGAAGAAGAATATAGATTAGTGCGATACGCACTTTTGGAAAATCAGTTGTCGAGGATTTCTCGGTGACTATTTTGAGTGAAAAAATTATAAAAATTAAGATGTCGATTTATTAAAATAGACTAAATGGAGGGAAAACAATTGGAAAAAAAAGTTAAAGAAGAATTAAAGGCTTTTAAAGAATTTAAAAGAAATTTTGAATTTAAGCCAAAAGAAATAATTAGCGAAGGTGAAGTTTATACTGCGATGGAGAGCTGTTACAAAAAGGAGAAGATAGGCCATTAGGTGAGACAGAAAAGTGGATTAATGTCCGATACAACTTAAAAAGTCCATTTTCAAAATCTTTATCTAATCTTTTTCCATACGAATTTGTTTTTGATGGAAAACATTTAAGTAGTATTGAAACATTTTTTCAAGGGATAAAAATTAAAGATAAAGAAGTTCAAGACTATATATTCAGTTATAGTGGTTTAGATTCGAATAGTATAAAGGTTGCAAGTGATTTTAATTGGATAAAAACAAGTGTCGTTTACTGGCAGGGAAAAGAAGTAAAAAGAGATAGTGAGGAATATATTGATTTAGTTGATGAATTATATATATCAGCCATTCAAAATCCATTATATAGAAATGTTTTGAAAAATGTGAATAAGCCTATAATTCATTCTATAGGAAAGATAAGTAAAAATGAAACAGTGTTTACCAGGTATGAATTCGAATATATGCTTAATTGTTTAGTTGCATTTTTAAAAGAAAGTGATTTAAATGGAAAATCGGCAAAATTAGGCAAACATTAACTGGTATATAGGCTTATGGAAAACCACTCACAAACCATTATAAATAAAGGAAACTATTGGCGAAAGTTTTTACATTTTTTGATATTTTTTAAATGAAAGGATATGAATTTAATGAATAATAAATTAGAAATAATTTTAAATCTTTTTGATGGTAAAGAAATAAGAAGTATATGGAATAGTGAAAAAGAAGAATATTATTTTAGTGTTGTTGATGTTATAAATGTATTAACCGAAAGTAAAGATCCATTTCATTATTGAAGAACTTTAAAGTCCAGAATGATTCAAGAGGGTAATGAAACTGTCACAAATTGTGACACTTTCAAGTTAAAGGCAAAAGACGGTAAAATGCGAAATACAGATATGTTAGAAACAAAAAATGTATTTAGATTAATTGAATCAATACCAAGTCCAAAAGCTGAAGTGTTTTGTGCAAAATGACATAGTTGTTTTAATGCCATTTAGATAACATACTACGATATTGGCATGCCAATATCAGAATTGATAAAAAGAATTTAATAAATTTTGCAGACGCGTCTGCAAAATTAAAAAAGGAGGAATTAAAATGTTAGCAACTGAAGTGAAAGATTTTAAAAATATCGTAGAACAGAT